>JAFGBA010000218.1 GCA_016933395.1 Sedimentisphaerales bacterium
CACGACGAAACCAGCATCGACTACGAACTCCATTTTGATAACGGTTCCGAAATGACCTTTACCGGAGTCACCCTGCAAACATGCTGTTACCTCAAGCCGTCAGAATGGTTCTCGCAAACCATCAGTGATAACAAGTATGTCCGTACTGCGGCGGCGGGATGGACGCCAATGTTTGAGGCGGTTAAAATGGAACCTAATGGCAAATACGCCGTCGGCTGGCGCACTGGCCCGAAGGTCTGCGATTTACCCTGGATTCTTACCAAATCCGTTGACGGGAATCACTGGGTCGGCATGACCTGGTTTGAGGATACTTTGTCCTTTATCGGGAACCCGGGGCACCCATGCGTACATGCCGATCCTTTGGTGGGCGACTTAAAACCCGGACAAAACAAGACCATTAAAGGTCGTCTGGCGTTCTTTACCGGCGATGATCCCGATAAATTTGATCTTCCGGCAACACTTTAACGGCATTGACGAAAACCGCTTATAATGTCGATGGTTCGCCTATGTCCCGGCATTGAAATTGACTGCCTGATGATGAAGTTTTATCAGCCTCAACTTCATCGTCACCTATAATATCCGGCAAATCATCTATCGTTCCTGAACAGCCCACGGCGTCTTTGCCGTCATGCAGTTCCATCCAACGGTCCCGCGCCTTGCGGGCGATCATCATCAATCGCGCAATCACCGTCTCCAGCGTATCCTCAAAGGGATCCACAATAAAACCCTTAAGCTGATCGTAAACGTCCTGCGAAACCATAACCTGTTTCATAACCTTTCTCCGATAACCGCTATAAACCTCATAATACAAAAAAGTTAACACTTTTTCCCGGACATGCCGCCTCCCCCACCTCTCAGAAATAAACTATACGATACAATCGCATTATATGCAAATTTCATTGTTTTTTTCCCCGTTTAATTGCCCGCCGTCTATTACCGCGCTATAATGGGACATTAAGACCTCATAATCGTCTATGGGGTTGGACTCAGGAGTATAGACCTTTTTTCGGAGTGTAAAGTCCCATGATAAGCAAGAAAATGCTTACCGCCATCAACGAACAGATAAAAAACGAACTTTATTCCGCTTATTTATACCTTTCCATGGCGGCCTGGGCGGTGGACAACGACTTTGAGGGAATGGCCAATTGGTTCCGCGTACAGCAGCAGGAAGAGACCTTCCATGCCATGAAATTTTATGACTATATTGTTGAACAAGGAGGCCGAGTGAAATTATTACAGATTGACGAACCTCCGCATGATTTCAAGTCGCCCGTAAAAGTATTTGAAGACACCCTGGCCCACGAAAAGAAAGTTACCGCCATGATTCATGCCTTGATGAATCAGGCTATCGCGGAAAAAGACCATGCCACCCAAATTTTATTGCAATGGTATGTCTCGGAACAAGTGGAAGAAGAGGCCAGCGCCACCCAGATACTAAAACGTATTCGTTTAGCAGGTGATAATCCGGGAGCATTGTTTATGCTCGACCAACAACTTGGCCAAAGAACCTTTACCCCCCCGGCATCCGCCGAGGCATAATAACCGGTGGAGGATATTGCCGAAATCGTTTTCCGCCTACGATGGTAGTAAGAGACGTCCGCATACCTTGGAGGCGGTTGAAAACAACGACGGCCATGTGCGAAAGCATAGGCCGCCGTTTTTTATGGATTTAACGTCGACTTGCCCTCCATTCCACGAAATTGCCCTTGCCTGCGATTCCGAACCGCTTTATTATTCCTTGTGTTGGAATGTCGGCGAATTATGCGGCGTTCCAACTCGCTTTGCGGGCGTAGCTTAATGGCAAAGCCTCGGCCTTCCAAGCCGATCATGTGGGTTCGATTCCCATCGCCCGCTGTTCTTGCCCTCCCCTGTCAGAGATTGCTTTTCGTTGCTAAGTGTTGATTTTTCCAGCGATTTAGAAAAACCAGCTTTTGACATACCATCACCGGCCGTTTTGACGGATATTGACCGCGTTCTTAAGGTCGTCGGATCGGTATAGGTTCGCACAATCAAATTTACGTCGGAATGTCTCATCAAAGATTATGCCGTTCTCAGGCGTAAGTGGACGTGTTTAACATCGAATCCTTAATGACAACAACACCGTAAAAATTGACATTGGTTACGTTTGTACTATAATTATGCTTAATATGATGTAGAGTGTACGTTTTTCCCACAAAAATATTCGCTCTATTGCAGAGATTAACTATCGGCTGAACAAGAAAGATAATGTTCTTTCCATATCGCCGACATCGGTACATGAACAAGCTGTATATATTCATTGGAAGGAATACGTTGCAGATGTTGATACAAAGTAAATCCGCCAACATGGTTCGTTGGAGTCTGGTGTCATGTTTTTTGCTGAGTTCCTCATGTATAGCAAAATTTCCAGAGAGCAGTGATAGTAAAACCGACGAAAATATTTCATCTCCGCCGTCGAAAACGCCAACCACACTGCGTCAGGCCCGCTGGCAGGCTAAATATCGGCAGCGCCGTATTATCATGAACAATGATGGAAATGACTTTGAAATGATTGAGCCGGAAAACCTTCAACATCCGGAAAAATTTCTCGAACGACGCACCACGCCGCTGATCAATTCGCAAGTCGATTCCATTTTTTACTGCACGGGCGTCTTCAATATGTACAGCAATCTTATGGCCCAAAGTGAACCGCGCAACAGCAAATGGTTCAAACCGGACATGATGGCCGCCATGAAGGAGCGAAATATAGACCCGTTAAAGATGATGATCGAATTCTGCCGTCAACATAATAAAGAAATATTCTGGTCCATGCGCATGAACGACACCCACGATTCCTCCGTTCCGGAATGTTTTGCGCAATGGAAAAAGGACCACCCCGATTATCTGGTCGGCACAAGAGAGGACCGCTCCAGGATGAATTACGGCGCCCGGCGTTGGTCGTCGCTGGATTACAATCTGCCGCCGGTGCGTGACAAGGTGTTTCAAATTCTGGCCGAAGTTTGCCATCGATACGATGTAGATGGTATTGAATTGGATTTTTTCCGCCACCCTGTGATGTTCAAAGAGCAGATGTTCGGCGAGAAAATCACCCAGGCCCAATGCGACATGGTCACGGAGTTGATTCGCCGTATCCGACAGATGACTGAACGGGAAGGCCTGCGGCGCAGCAAGCCTATTTTGATCGCCGTGCGGGTGCCGGATTCCGTCGATTACTGCAAAGCGATGGGGCTGGACCTCGAGCGCTGGCTGCAAGACGGTCTCATCGACATCGTTACCGGCGGCGGTTACTTCAAACTCGAACCATGGGAAAATCTCGTTGCCTTGGGCAAACAATACGATGTTCCCGTGTATGCCTGCTTTGTGCGGCGGAGGATAGAAGACGTCCGCTCCGGCCCGGAGGATAAATCCGATCTGAACATCTGGCGAGGCGAAGCTTATCAGGCATGGAAAGCCGGCGTGAACGGTATCTACACATTCAACCGTTTCGACCCTAATGATAAAATATTTCACGAAATCGGCGATCCCAAATTGCTCGAATCACTCGAACGCACGGACCAAACCGTGTACGTGAATAAAAAACTATGGTCGCGCCCCGAAAGCTGGTTAAAAGACGGTGATAAATATGTAAAGGAAAATTAAACAGTGAACGAAGGAAACGAAGCAGCAGTAAAACGGCGAAGCTAAGAAGTCCCTTCGAGGCCTGTGGTTGGGTTGTGAAAACCTGATTTCTAATTGCAATTCGACGGTTTTGGACTAAAAGATCGGTTGTCTATTACAGGAGGCGGCTTATGGATGCCGATGTTCATGACGATGACGAGATGACGCGCATCTTTCCGCGCAAAACCAACGTAGATAAACATTTTGATTGGTATATTATCGGTGGGGGTGTCTGTGTGGTTTGGGCGATACTGGGAATGATCGTGGCTTTCAGGGGAAATGTCAACCAAATAAGTTTGCAAGGCATGACCACGATACCTTTAATGATGGCCCTTTTTCTGTTTTATCGCGCCTGGCTAATTGTTAAGGCGCCCCGTGAAATTCATCTGAGTGTAAAGGGAATCAGCATTATAACCAAATATCATCAACAGGATATTTCGTGGGATGATATTGGTCTGGTGTTGAATGAGGCGGCTCTGGGCGGCAAGCAAATCAAGATTTTTAATGGCGAAGGCCGCAAATTAATGGTTTTGCCGGACGCTTTTGTCGATTTTGAAATTCTGGCCGATACAATTCTTGACACGGTTGCGCAAAAAAACGTTCAACGAAATCAGTTTATTGCGAAAAGAAAGGCCCGGCGAACGGCCATATTCATCGGTTCAGTGGGTTTGGTCTTTCTGGCCGGCGCTATATCTTTACTGTGGATGGCCAGACGGGAACAGAATGACATCGAACGTTTGAAAACATCAGCCGTTGTCGGAGAGGCACAAATTGTCCGGCGATTTCTGGCCCCCAACGGCGTTACGCCGCGTCTCGAATACGGTATTGTCGATGCCGAGGGGATGATGGTGAAACGGAACGCGGAAGTGACACGCTCATACTGGGATAGCCTGGAGAATGTTGAATCCGTGGCGGTTCGCTATGTCCCCGATGACGTTCGCATCAGCCGATTGCTGAAAGGCGAAGTCGAAGACAAAGATATTATGAATTCACCCAAGGGGATGTATGTTGTTGGGCTTATGGGGATAGGCATGTCCCTGTTTTTTCTGGTTGGAGCGGTTATCCTATTTCTAGGCTACGATATGGATTTCGACTCGAAAACCCATAAGTTCTCCATTAAACGTTATGGCGCCGGCAGGTAGCCAAACGGTAATGATGTTTCACTATTTGACGCCAACGGCCTTGAAAAAAGTGTAGCTGAAGGTGCCATCCGCCTTGGCGGTGCGGTAGAGATCGGCGACGCCGCGGTCCCACACTTGGGGTGTTATCATACCTGCGTCCAAAGCCTGTTCTCGCACACCCTCGACCATGGCCGTGAAAGTCAGTTTTGTGAATCCTTCAACCAGGGCCGGACGGGAGGCATCGGCATAAACCATCCGCGGCGATACCCGCACATCTTTTAATCCCACTGAAACCAATAGCGGATACAAACGACGGCCGATGAGGGAGTCGCCGCCCATGCGGGCCTGAAGGTCGATGAGGCACTGGATGGCCTGCCGGGCGGCGGGGCTGTCAGGGTGGAAATAAGCCGAACCGTGGTCGCCTTCTATGGCGGTCAGCGTGCCGCCGGGTTTGAGCACGGCCAAGAGTTTACGTAAGGCCGCTTCGGGATTAGGCAGGTGCTCCAGCACGTAGCAGATAAACATGTGGTCAAAGCTTGCCGGTGCAAAGGGCAGGTTGAAGATATCCGCCTGTTGGAACTCGACGTTGGTTAGCCCTGCTTGTTCAATCGTACTCCGAGCTTGACCGAGGGACTCCGGGGAGATGTCTATCGAAACAAAGCTAACATCAGGATTCTGCCGGGCCAGGGTAATTGTCTGGGCGCCGACGCCGCAACCGGCTTCCAGCACGACAGAACCGGTCGGATAAACGCTGTCATAGTGGAGCAGATCACAAACGGCTCCGGCCTGATCGACCAGTCGCCGGGCCTCACGAGAGGAATAGCCATGTACATAATCAACCATCTTTGAATCTCCCAAAGGGCTTTTTACTTTATTTATACCCCATTTTACCTATCTGAAAACGGCTAAATCCCACCACCTCGAACTGGACAATCCGTTCGGTGGCCGTTAAAGTATGTTCCCTTAAAAGGTTGTCTTTCCGAAAGGATTCGCCGTGAGCTTGGAAACCCAAAAGAGCGAAAACAGTAAACCAACCAAACTGGACTTTATCCGACAAGTCGTCGCTGATGACTGCAAGAGCGGTAAATGGGGCGGCAAGGTCGTTACCCGCTTCCCGCCGGAACCCAACGGCTACCTGCACATCGGCCATGCCAAGGCCTTTTGCATCGATTTCGGCGTCGCCGAGGAGTACGGCGGCTGGTGCAACCTCCGCTTCGACGATACCAATCCCGTCAAGGAGGAAGAGGAGTTCGTCGAGGCCATCAAGGAGGATGTCGCCTGGATGGGCTGGCGGTGGAAATACCTATGCTTCGCCAGTGATTACTTCCAACAGATGTATGACTATGCCGTGGAGCTTATCCAGAAAGGCAAGGCCTACGTTGACGACCTCCCCGCCGACGAGATCGGCCGTACCCGCGGTACGCTGACCGCTCCCGGCACGCCCAGTCCCTGGCGCGACCGCCCAGTGAAGGAAAGTCTAGACCTTTTTACCCGCATGAAGGCGGGCGAGTTTCCCAACGGCGCCCGCGTTCTGCGGGCCAAAATCGACATGGCTCACCCCAACCTCAACCTTCGCGACCCGGTGATGTACCGCATCCTCCACGCCCGCCACCACCGCACCGGCGATGCGTGGTGTATCTATCCCATGTATGACTGGGCCCACGGTCTGGAAGACTCCATCGAGGGCGTCACCCATTCCCTGTGCTCACTGGAGTTTGAGAACCACCGGCCTCTCTATGATTGGTTCATTGATGCCATAAATGAAGGTCGCCCTGAGCCGATCCATCATCCTCAGCAAATCGAATTCGCCCGCTTCAACCTGACCTACACCCTTATGAGTAAACGCAAGCTCCGCACCCTCGTCGAGGATGGCCACGTCCACGGCTGGGATGATCCCCGGATGCCCACCCTGTGCGGCATGCGCCGACGCGGCTTTACGCCCGAGGCGATACGGGATTTTCTCGACCGTGTGGGTGTGGCGAAGTTCGTGGGGACCAGCGACTACGCCCTGCTGGAGCACTGTGTCCGTGACCACCTCAACAAAACCGCCCCCCGGGTAATGGCGGTCCTGAACCCCCTCAAGGTGGTCATCACCAATTACCCCGAGGGTCAATCGGAGCAGCTCGACGCCATCAACAACCCCGAAGATGCCTCCGCCGGCGTCCGGCCCCTGCCTTTCGGCCGGGAACTGTACATCGAGCGGGATGACTTCATGGAAGACCCGCCCAAGAAATTCTTCCGCCTGGCGCCCGACCGGGAAGTCCGGCTGCGGTATGCGTACTTTATTACGTGCCAGGAAGTGGTGAAGGATGCGGTGGGTAATATCGTGGAGTTGCACTGTACCTACGACCCGGCGACACGGGGCGGGGATAGCCCCGATGGGCGGAAGGTGAAAGCGACGCTGCACTGGGTGAGCGCGGCGGAATCGCTGCCGATGACCGTGCGGATGTATGAGCATTTGTTTACGGCGGAGAATCCGGAAGAGGTTCCCGACGGGCAGGACTTTACCGTGAATATCAATCCGAACTCCTTCCGCGAGGTGGAGGGCTTTGTGGAGCCGTCGGTGCAGGGTGCGGAACCTTTGAGCCGGTATCAGTTCGAGCGGCTGGGCTATTACTGCGTGGATAAGGACTCGACGGCCGACAGGTTGGTTTTTAATCGCACCGTCGGCTTGAAGGATACTTGGGCCAAGCAACAAAATAAGGCCTGATGGGTCGAATCAGGCCTTTTGCGTGCGGAAGAAATCCTCGGCTATTTTTTCCGAAAAACGATGTTCCAGGATGCTCCCTGGTTGGCGTCGGCGGCAAGCGATAGTTCGATGAGGTTGTGGCGGTAGTCGCACGCCCGGAAGTCAGCCTGGGTGTTGTCCGCCGTGGCCGACAGGGGTTCGTAGCCATTGGCGGCGATAATCACCTTGTTGGTTTCGCCGCCGACGACCTTGGAGGTTCCGGAAAGCGTCAGGGTGCTCGCGTCCCAGGTGGGATACTTGGTCATGTCCAGATAGCCTTGCATGATGTGGCGGTTGGTGGAGAGGAACTGGGGATTGGGCTGGACCTTGTGCACCGTCATGACGCGGGCTTCGCCGGGGCGGAGGTTTTGAGTGAGTTCGTCGCAGCCTTTGAACTTGCCGATCATGCGTTCGTTCCAGAAGTCATAGATATAGTATTGAGCGTCGGGGTCAAGGCCCAGGCCGCCGAAAGCCGGAGGGATGCTTAGGCTCACTGAAATCGTCGTGGGGGCGGGAATGGCGGAATGGTAAAAGTCATATCCCGGGAATCCACCGATCTCGTGGCGGTCCGGGATGAAACGATTCGATCCGCCATCCAATTCATTTATACCCATGCCCGAAACTCCATCCAGGTCAGGGATGTGGCCGAAGCGGCGGGTGTGTCGGAGTGGTTACTGGCTAAGAAATTTCGCCAGAAAATGGGCCATTCGATCAACACCCTCATCAAGCGAATCAGAATAGAGCTTATCAAAAATATGATTGAAACAGACACCCCTATAGCAAAAATTGCGGAATTGACCAGTTTCAGCGATGTGCACCATATTCCCAGATTCTTCCGTCGGGAAACCGGCCTTAGTCCAACTGAATATAAGAGATCGCTATAACTCCACCGCCAATTATCTGTTATTCAACCGCACCACGACACGCATACATTCCTGGACCGAACAGTAGAAGGCATGACGAGCAGTAGAAAGGCATGACAAGACGCTTTAACGTTTTATCCCTTCGGTAATCTTTCGGCACCAGTCGATATTCCGCCCCAACCAAAAGTTTCTCGGTCTCATTAAGCCGGCTCTTGTAATAACGGCGGAAAATGGTATGATACGCTGGAAGTTATTACAGGAGAGCCATTTCCGGCGTGTTCGCGGTGGTAAGCGGGCGTGGTCGGTTCAGAGTCATGGCGGGTGAGAGTCCGTCGCGAAAGGCGTAGGCAGCATGGGTTTTGAGAATCGACCATATTATCGCGACCAGGGCGGCGACTGGCGGCCGGAACGGCCGGGAATTGGGCGGATGCTGGGCCTGCCGACGATGGGGCCGATGGTCAAACGGCTGATGATTATCAACGTGGTGGTGTTTATTCTGCAACTCATCACTCATGATAGATATACCATTTATTTTACGGCCCGCGGGGAGACGGTGTGGGAGGCGCTGCAGGTGTGGCGGCTGATTACGTTTCAGTTTCTGCATGCCTCGTTTGGACATATTCTTTTCAATATGATCGCGTTATATTTCTTTGGAACGTTGCTCGAGCGGGCGTGGGGCAGTAAGCGGTTTTTGCGGTTTTACCTGACGTGCGGAGCGGTGGGCGGCGTTCTGTTCGTGGTAAGCAACCTTTTAAGATACATTCAACTCTCACCTCTTAGCGACGGCCTGCTGGGTGCTTCCGGCGGCGTGCTGGGCGTGATGGCGGCGTGTGCGATTCTGTTTCCGCAGGTGAAGGTTTATTTGTACTTTCTGTTTCCCATTCCGATACGCGTATTGGCCCTCGTCATAACGGCGGGTTATGTCCTCAATGTCTTTAAAAAAGGATTGAATTACGGCGGTGATATCTGCCACCTGGGCGGGATGGCGACGGCGGCGGTGTGGATTTTTGTCGGGCCGTATATACCCAAGATACGCATCCGAAGAAGCAAAGGGGCCTGGGAGCGTCGGATGCAGCAAGAGGAAAAGCTTTTCTTCGAGGCCGACCGCATCCTGGCCAAGGTGCACGAACAAGGCATTAACAGCCTCACACCCAAGGAAAAGGACATCCTGCAAAAGGCGACCCAATTGCAGCAAACCCGCGGCCGGGGACCTTACGCATCGTAATCAAAGCCCATGATGAAAATCATGGGTTGAATACCCATGACAAACTTTGGTAAAAAGCGTTAAAAGAACCCACAACTTTCGTTGTGGGCTAACGATAAAGAAACAACAATGTCCCATCTGCTCCCACCAGCTATCTTCATTGCCATCAACAAACCCATCGGTATGACCAGCCATGATGTCATTGATGCCGTACGGCGGATCACCGGCCAGCGGCGGGTGGGCCACGCCGGGACGCTCGACCCTCTGGCCCGAGGCGTGTTGGTCGTCGGCGTCGGGCGGGCGGCCACGCGGCAACTGGAAACCATCGTCGCCGGCGAAAAGGAATATATCACCACCATCCGTCTGGGCATCACCAGCACCACCGATGATGCCGAAGGCACGCTGACGGCCCACCCGACGACCGCCCCGCCGGACCGGGCGATGGTCGAGGCGGCGTTGCCGGGGTTCATCGGCGAAATCCAGCAGCGGCCCCCCGCCTATTCAGCCATCAAAATCAACGGCCGACCGGCTTACAAGCTCGCCCGCAAGGGCAAGGCCCCGCTCATGGAAGCCCGCCCGGTGGTGATTCACACCTTGGAATTACTCGACTATACCTGGCCGGACCTGCGTCTTCGGGCGGTCACTGGCAAGGGCGTCTATATCCGCTCCCTGGCTCGCGACATCGGCCAGGCCCTGGGCATAGGCGGCTATATGGCCGATCTGGAGCGGACGCGGGTGGGCAGCTATGACATTTCCAAGGCATTGTCCTTACAGCAGTTAGAGGCCCTTTGGCCAGAGATAGCAGCGGCATCGAAATCTTGACCACCCTACCGATTGTTTAGCGTTTACGTTTTCTCAGGATTGCCGCTCCACCTAGACTTAGCAGAAACAATGTCGCCGGTTCGGGGACGGCAAATTTGACGATATAGGCGTCCAGGCTGGTTATTTGTGGGCCAAACATCTCTCCGCGAGTGTATCCACTAACAAAAGGATTTCCCATACTATCAACGGCCAGACCACAGTTGGCGTCTAATTCTTCAGTGCCGAATTGGGTGGTCCAGAGCTGATTGCCGGTCGCATCGAATTTGGTGAGAAAGATGTCGCCGCTCCCGGCATTAGCGCCGGCGAGATCGCCATAGGTAGTGCCTGCTATGAACACGCAGTCATTTTGATCAATGGCGAGGCTTTGGGCGCCTTCAGGGCCGCTGGAGCCGAATTGTTGTATCCATATTTGACTGCCAGAGGCGTCATACTTGGCCAGAAACGCATCATTACCGCAGTAGGTTGTTTCGCCGAAAACACCGGAGCCGTAGCCAGTAATATAAACGTCTCCATTGCCATCTATGGCAACATCTACTGATTCATCGTCAAAACTTGTGCCAATCTGCTCGGACCAGAGCATCGCACCTGATGGATCATATTTGATGAGAAAGACATCAAAGTTTCCCGCACTGGTTCCGCAAAGACTGCCTCGGGAATAACCGGTAATATACGCATTGCCCGCATTATCTACGGTGACGGAATGGGAGTAATCAGGTAGACTCGTGTTTAATTGCTGATTCCAAAGAAAATTGCCTGACGGGTCAAACTTCGTCAAAAAAATGCCCTCATAGGTTCCGCTGAGGTTTGAGTTATAACCTGTAATATAGGCGTTGCCCATTCCATCCGTCGCAACTGAATAGGCGCGATCTGAAAGAGGGCCGACTTGCTGCGTCCAAAGCAGGTTTCCAGACGGATCATACTTGGCCAAAAAAGCATCCGAATAACCACCGGCATAGGTTGCACCACCCAAACTTCCCTCGGTTTCGCCGGTTATAAAGGCATTTCCGAAAGCATCCACGGTTACACCGAATGCCACATCACGACCATACTGGCTGCTGAGTTCCCGGTTCCAGAGCAGATTACCGGCATTGTCGTATTTATTGAGATATACATCACCGGCATCCGATGGAAAAATGGACCCACTCACCCCGGCAGTATACACATTATCGTCAGCATCTACAGCCACTCCATAGGCGCAACCACCGGAACTGGAACCAAATTGATGCGACCAGGTTATTGTATATGGTTCCTCAGCTTGAACCCAAACACAGGTGATCAATATTATAACAATAAACCAAATGATATGTTTCATTTTCCGCCAACCTTTCTTCATAAATCCCAAAAAAAACCGATGCGCAGAGAAAGTGCGGCTCTCTCTACTCATCGGGTTATTCATTTTCCTCCCTGGGGGGCCATCCCTCAGGCTCAAAACCATCATAACCATCTGTCCAACCAAATACAAGGTTATTTTCCGGTATTTCTTTTCCGCTGTCTCGCCCATCGAGCACACGGCGGAGAGGACGGGTGAGCGACCGGCGGGGCGATAGCCTAAAAGGGCCTGTGGCTCTTGACCGGAGGGGTAAATTCCGCTATGTTATGGGTTTGTCGTAATTAACAGGATGTAATTTACCGATTTCCATAGTATGAGCGACCACCGGTTTCAACGCTGTATCAACCACGCCTGTCAGGCGACATACGATGTGCACGAAGTCTTGTTCGCCTGCCCGGCGTGCGGGGATTTGCTGGATGTGCAGTATGACTGGGACCGCGTGGAAGTGCCATCCAGTCTGAACTGGTTCGAGGGTCGCTGGACGCGGCGGGTGGGAACGCTGGACTATTCGGGTGTATGGCGATTCCGGGAGCTGCTGCCGTTCTGTGATGAGGAATACTGCGTCACCATCGGCGAAGGCCAGACGCTGCTGGAGTGCAACGACGGTGTGGCCGGATATGTCGGGATGAATCCGGGGCGGGTGTTTTTGCAATATGAGGGGCTTAATCCCAGCGGCTCCTTTAAGGATAACGGCATGGCCGCGGCCTTCAGCCATGCTAGGCTGACCGGGGCCAAACACGTCGCCTGCGCCAGCACCGGCAACACCTCCGCGGCCGTGGCTCTCTACGCCCACGCCTGCGGGATGAAGTGCACCGTGTTCATCGGCTCAGGCCGGATTGCTTACGGCAAGCTCAGTCAGGCTCTGGACTATGGGGCGCAGACGATTCAGATTCAAGGCAACTTCGATGACTGTATGCGGCGGGTCAAGCAGATTTGCGGGGACCGCAAGCTGTATCTGGTCAATTCGCTTAACCCTTTCCGTCTGGAAGGTCAGAAAGCCATCATGTACCGCATACTTGAAGGCTTGCAGTGGCATACGCCTGATTGGATTGTCGCTCCCGGCGGCAACCTCGGCAACTCCAGCGCCTTTGGCAAAGCCTTCGCGGAACTGGCCCACTTGGGCCTGATTGACCATATCCCCCGTATGGCCGTCATCAACGCCGCCGGGGCCAATACGCTGTACGACCTCTACGAACGCCGGGGCATCCGCTTCCACAATGGACAGGTTGATGAAGCTGCGATTAACAATTATTATAACGACCTTAACGCCCGTGGCTATCGGCCCGAAACCGTGGCGACGGCGATTGAAATATCCCGGCCGGTGAATCTCAAGAAGTGCCTGCGGTCGATGGAAATCTGCAACGGCATCGTGCGGGAAGTGCCCGATGAAGCCATCGTGGAGGCCAAAAGCGTCGTCGGCCGTTACGGCTTGGGCTGCGAACCCGCCAGCGGGGCGAGTATCGCCGGGTTGCGGCTGTTGCGGCAGGAAGATGTGATTGGCCCGGATGAAACCGTGGCGTGTATTTTGACGGGGCATCAGTTGAAAGATCCCGCCGTCACGGTAAAGTACCATACTCAGGATGAAGGCGCATTTTCCAACCAACCCATCGAGGTTGCCGACGATTTGGATGCGGTGATAGCGGCGCTGGGATTGGCAAAAAGTTAACGGCAGAAGTACCTCAATGATTAAATTAGCCATACATGGCGCCTGTGGACGAATGGGGCAACGCATCGCAGCCCTGGCTTTGCAGGATGAAGCCTTCCAACTGGTCGCGGCGGTGGACCGGTCCGGCCATCCGCTGCTGGGGCAAGATATCGGCTCACTCGCGGCGGGTAAGGAGGTGGGTGTCAAAGTTACCGACAGCCTCTCGGCCGATGCGGAAGTATTGATAGACTTTTCCCTGCCGGCGGGCGCCATAAGTTGTGCCCAATTCTGCCGGAAGGAAGGTATTCCGCTGGTCGTCGGCACAACCGGTATGGGTGAAGCCGAAAAGCAACGCCTGCGTGAGGCATCAGCGAAAATACCCATTGTCGTCGCTGCCAACATGAGCCTCGGGGTCAACCTGCTCTTTAAACTCGCCGGCCAGGTGGCCCAGGCCCTGGGCGATGCTTACGATATCGAAATCGTCGAGACACACCATCGTTTCAAGAAGGACGCCCCCAGCGGCACAGCCCTGGAATTAGCCCGACAGATTGCTCAGGCAAAGAGTTGGGATTTCCCCGCTTGCCTCGAACACGGCCGGGAAGGCAAGGAATCATTGCGGCGGGACAAAACCATCGGTATGCACGCCGTGCGGTTGGGCGACACCGTGGGCGACCACAGCGTCTGTTTCGGCGCGTTGGGTGAAACCATCGAACTCCGCCACAGCGCCCATACCCGCGACACCTTTGCCCACGGAGCCTTGCACGCCGCCCGCTGGATAGCCAACCAGCCGGCGGGATGGTATAATATGTGTGATGTATTAGGTTTGTAGGTTGTTTTGTATATAGTCAAAATGTTGTCACCCTGAGCACAGCGAAGGGTCTCTCTTTTACGATGAAGAGATTCTTCATCCGCCTTTGGCGGACTCAGAATGACATGTAACCTGGTTCTGTAAGGAAAAACGAGGATGAAATCAGAAGAAAGGCATAAACTGAAAACCAACGAATTGGCGGACTCGCTGGTGTCGTTGCGGGAATGGGTCAAGAACAACGCTTCGCAAATCGTGGGCGGCGTCATGATTATCGCGGCAATCATCATCGCCGTGCAATGGTGGTTTAACACGCGGGTGCAGGGCACGCAACACAATGCGGTGAATCTGCAGCAACAGATCATGAACGTGGAAAGACTGCAATGGAACGCCGTCGCCCAGGCGCAAGACCCCGAAGCTGAAAAAAACGCCGCCTTGTTGACCACCGGTTACAATGTGCAGGCGGAGGTCGATTCATTAAAACAACTGGCGAAAAAAGGCGCTAAAGCCGGGCTGGGTGCAACGGCTTTGCTGGCTGAGGCGGATGCGCTGCGATCCAGGCTGTTGTATTCAACCGAACCAATGGATGCCGCCGAGAAGGAAGATATTTTGTCGCAGACCGCGCAAATCTATGAGCAAGTCCTCAAGCAGGCTCCTGATATGGCCATGGCCGTCGGCCAGGCGCATGTGGGACTGGGGCTTATCGCCGAAGATCGCGGCGATATAGAGGCCGCACGGCAACAGTACGAAATCGTTATATCGCTCAAAGACAGCCTGCTGGCAGGTACTGCCTGGCCCGGCCGCGCCCAACAGCGGCTCAGAGTGCTCGACGACATCACCGGCCCCCTGATTACCTTCCCCGATGCCCCGGCTCCTGAAACGGCAGAGCCGGCTTCTGGGGCAGCAACCCCTTTAGAAGAACCAGCCGCTCAGACCACAGCGCCGCCGGTCGAGCCAGCGGATAAAACAGCGGAACCCACAGTGCCGCCACAGACAGAACCCGTTCCGGCCCAACCTGCTCAACCGGCTGAAATGAATGAGCAAGGTTAAAGCAGAATATCATTGTTATTTACGTTGAAGCATACATGTTGAACCGTTTAAAGCCCTTGGCTCCGCGTCAAGGGCTTTGTCATAAATAGCCATGACCGATTTACCCGACAACCTCGACCCCGCTACCGACGAAACAAACCTCTCCGCCGAGGTCGAAGCGGAAGACGATGTCGCAGAGCATGTATACCTGACCATCAAGCGCCAACTTCCTAATCCCCGCCTGGATAAATACCTCCATCATCGCTTCCCGGACTTCTCGCGAAATATTATCCAGCGGCTCATCAAGGAACAGGCCGTCACCATCAACGGCAAACCCACCAAAAGCAGCTATCAACTCAAGCTCCACGACCGCATCGACATCCTCCTGCCGCCCCGCGAACCCGACACCATCGAGCCGGAAAAAATGTATCTCGACATTCTCTACGAGGATGACCATATTCTCGCCGTCAACAAACCGGCCTATATCGTGGTCCACCCCGCCCGCGGCAACAAGGGCGGCACGCTGGTCAACGGTCTGGCCTGGTATAGCAATTCCCTTTCGACGGTCAACCAGAACTTTCGCCCCGGCATCGTCCACCGCCTCGACCGTAACACCACCGGCGTGATGGTCATCGCCAAGACCGATACCGCTCACTGGCGCCTGGCCCATCAGTTCGAGCATCGCCAGACCGCCAAACAGTACCTCGCCTTCGTGCAGGGAACGATGGAATTTCAATCCGATGTGATCGATATGCCGTTGGGCCGCCATCCCAAGGTGCGGGAGAAATACGCCATTCAGCCCAACAGCGGCAAAGAAGCCGTAACGCTATATGAAGTGGTAAAGCAGTTCCGCGGTTATGCTCTGGTGCGGCTCAAACCCAAAACCGGCCGCACCCACCAGTTGCGCGTCCACCTTAGCGCCATCAAGCATCCCATCGTCGCCGACCTGATGTATGGCGGCAAGTATGTCACCCTCGCGCAACTCGCCGACGGCGCTCCGTTGCCGATGCAAGATGAGCCTGGCGGCGACCTCCTGCCCGATCAGATTGTCATCGACCGCCAGGCCCTCCACGCCGCCGTCCTGGAACTCCGCCACCCCATCTCCGCTCAACCCATCCGCTTTGAAGCCCCCCTGCCGCCCGATATGCAACGCCTGCTTCACCTTCTGGAAAAATATCGTAACACCTGATCCTTACCCGCCACATTAAATATCGTTGCACCAATAGCTCTGTAAGCAAAACCCTTTCATCTCAAGCAAAAAACGTCACCAGGATACACAGACTCATCTAATCCCCTTTTTTCGCCTTTCCGTACGATTAGAGAAAGAGAAAAGGTTCAAAAGATTGAATTCTTTTACAATATCTTGGAAATGCACGGACTCCGACCTGAAAAAGATAAAAAATATTTTAAAAACAAAAATATTTCCACTTGACATCTCCATCGCCTTTCATTATTTGTTGTCCCAGCCTAAATAAGTCTATATTAAAAAATATAGGCTCCTATCGCATAACACATAGAAAGTTTTAGGCGAAGTATAAAACGTTCGCTTTTATACGCGCGCCGGCAAAAAGTTTATTTCCAAGACCTCTCGGACGGTCCACAGGTTTGGTCTGCAATCAGGATTTGGCCTTTTTGGAGGTAAAGAACCATGCCTTAATCTCAACGGTCCGGCAACGTGTTCATTCTCATGGCGATTTCATGCACATTTGTGTTGTTTGAAGGCTTCGTCTCGATGGCAATGTCCGCGAACAACGTCTGCTCGATGCAAATATCGTAACGGTACGCCAGATAAAAACTTGAGAGAATCAAGCGTTTGTCGCCCGTATCAATTTGGTTTTATGTAACTTCGTTCTGTTCATGTCATGGAGACAGAACAGGGATAGCTTTGTCACCTTAGTTTTGGAGATTCTGTTATGAAAAGATGTACGGTATATGGTTTTATGCTGGGTATGCTGTTGGCCGGGACGGCCGCAGC
>JAFGBA010000219.1 GCA_016933395.1 Sedimentisphaerales bacterium
ATCGGATTCAAACTGACAATCGTCGGAATCTTATAAGGCTCGGTCGTCTTGGCGACATACTTCATCATCACTACCGGCCCGGCACAATATACGGCGTCCACGCTGGTGGCGGAATCGTCGATCAGTTGCTGCAAGGCATCGGTCACCAGCCCTTTCATGCCCGCCGAACCATCATCGGTGGTTATTATCAATCGGTCACTGACGCCGCCCAAATGTTCATCATCCTCCAGAATAATCAACTCCTTCGTTCGTGCGCCGATAATGCTGATAATCTGGTTGCCTCGCTCTTTCAAAGCTACCGCCTGGGGATATACCACGGCCGTTCCCAAGCCCCCGCCTATAACTACCACCGTACCATACTTGTCTATATGGCTGGGTTGTCCCAGGGGACCGGCGACATCCAAAAACCGCTGCCCCTGTTCCATCAAACTCATCTGATAAGTGCTTTTACCGACCGTTTGGACGATCAGGGTAATCGTCCCCTTGTCCGTATTAACATCGGCAATCGTTAGGGGTATGCGCTCGCCCATTTCATGGGAGCGAACGATAACAAATTGGCCGCACTGCCGCTTTTTGGCGATCCGCGGAGCGAAAAGCTCATACTGCGTCAGGTTATCCGCTAAAGCTCGCTTTTCGACAATTTCGTATAACTCCATATGGCACTCCACGTATTTACTATCAACCTTAGTGAAAGGGGATAATTATATCACCCAATATCAAGTGAGCAATGTTTCAACCCTTAACCATATCAAAGTGTGTAGTTTAACCGCTAAATAACCCTAAAAAATGGGCATTTGTCACAATTTAGCGTGCATTTATTAGACAAAAGAGGTAAATTTTATATATTATAGAATACCGCAATACATACGAATTGTTTTGGTATTGCATACCGTACGCCATCGAATCGCTTGTTGAAAAACGGGTGTATTTAAGAACCTGTGGCTCAGCGGGGTGGGTAAAGCGTTCGACCAGCCTGGGCCGGTTTATGATAGACTGGGAAACTGTTGTCCGTGAAAATCAAGACATGGTTTGGCGCTTGGCGTATCGCCTGCTGGGGCGAGAAGCAGATGCGGCCGACTGTTTTCAAGAGACGTTCCTTGATGCTCTTAAAATTGCCCGGAGGGAATCTGTACGTAACTGGACCGGCCTGTTAAAACGTGTAACTATCGCCAGAGCCCTGGATCGTCTGAGAAACCGTAAACGCAATTCAGTAATGACTTTAGATGAAAGTCTGGCGCCAGATAACAGACAAATGCTTCCCAGTCATCGTATGGAACAACAGGAACTTGCCATACAATTGCAGGATGCGTTAGCACAATTACCCCAAGATCAGGCGGAGGTATTTTGCCTAAAGTATTTAAATGGAGAGAGTTATCAGACCATTGCCTATATAACCGGGCAAAATATAAACACTGTTGGAGTAAATTTACACCGAGCGCGAAATAAATTGAGGGTCTTGCTCGACGGAGAGTGTGAGGAGAAGTATTGAGAGTCAGATCTGACTGAGAGTCAGCTTAATCCGGTAAAAGTCCGGGTGAATTTAAAGATATTAATATGACCAAAAATTCAAAATATCGTTATAGCCAATCATTAAAATTATCCGTTCGTGCATTGCAGAACAGATCGGCGCCAAAATATCCGCCCCGGGACGCCATAGAAAAAGTGCTCCAGGCCGGTCGGGAAACTCAACAACCGTTATGGCAAAAAGTTTTACCCGCGATACGACGAACAGCAGCTATCGTAGCCATAGCATTAGTCATTTTTGGAGCCATTCTAAGCTGGTTAAAAATTAACCATCCCAGCACAGCCTTCGCCCGGATCGTCGAGCCGCTGCTTCAGGCGCGCAGTGCAACATGCCATGCCATATTCCGTATGGCCGGTCTGCCGGAAATTGAAGCGGAAGTATTTTATAAGGACACCGGCAAACTCCGCCTGGAGCTGGACACCGGACTTAACTATTTGGTTGACGCCGGCGACGCCTATATGGTGGGCATGATGCCGAAGTATAAAACCGCCATGGAAATTGATTTCGATCCCATGCCCCAAGCGCCTGTTCCTCAGCTTGTTACAGGATGGGTGTTTGAATTACGACGGCAAATTGAAATCGCTCAGAAGAATAATCTAAAAAAGGTGGTTTACCTGGGCTTAACTGAATTGGATGGAATCGCCGTACATAAATATCAATTATGGAATCCTCAATCAAAAATATTCATATGGGCCGATAAAGACACCCTTATTTTACGACGCATGCAAATAACGATCGAGCCTATTACAGGCTGTCTCTGCGTTTTAGACCTGGTGAATTTCGGTTTTGATACACTTCTGGATGATCGCTTGTTCGACACGCGAATTCCTGACGATTATATCGTGCAGAAAGTCACGCTGAACGCCTCAGAACCCTCTGAAGCCGATCTGCTGGAAGCCCTGAAAACCTTTACCGACTTGACCGGCGGATATTACCCTGACAGCCTGACGGCCTTGGGTTTGCATCAGACGGCCAGGCGCTACACGCCACGGCAACTTCTTTGGCAAGTCATTACTTTGAAACCGCAAACACCGGGCATGTCGGAATTACTTACTTTTATTGTCACCCAGGCGCGAGGATTGATTTTCTTCCAGAGTCTGCCCGACGTTTGTGACGCTCACTATATCGGGCAAGACGTGTCCGTTAATGATCCGGACAGAATAATTTTTTACTATCGCCCTGTCAGTAAAGATACATATCGAATAATCTATGCAGACCTGACCGTGGAGGAAGTACACCCGGATAATTTAGCGGAAATCATTCCCTGATGATTTATAAACCCTTTCAGGGTTTCTTTTGAGATGGCCGGAGCAGGAGCGGACGGCCATCTTTTTTTATCTACCCTGTAACCAGGGGAAAAGCCAACCCCATATTTTTATCCACAATGCTCATGGAGCGACATGGGGATTCAAGCAATCCATTTCCTTCGGATATTTCTTAAACTGACGAAAAACAAAAAGACGCAAGATACCAGCAACAGGCCGAAATCCAGAACCGGCGACATGCTGCTGACCTGGCCCATGGCGCTGCGCAGAATGTCGGCGCCATAGGTCAGGGGCAATACATACGACAGGGGACGCAGCCAAACGGGAATTTGTTCGAGAGGAAAAAACAATCCGCACAGAAAAATCATCGGGAAGCGGAAGAAATTCGAAAAGGTCTGCGCTTCAAAAACCTCTTTAACGGAAACCGCAATGAACAGGCCCAGGAAGGTGGAGGTGACGGCGATGAGTATCATGGCGGGAATCAGAATCGCCCAGTTTATGGCGGACAAATCCGTTAAAAACATGGCAATGAAAACAGGAACCAGGGCATTTATGGTTCCGAACAGAATTGCTCCGGATGTTTTAGCCAGCATGAGTGTTTTCAGCGAGATCGGCGCCAGCAGCAGCCGCTCGAAGGATCTGCCCTTTTTTTCAAACGTCACCGTCACGGAAAGCACACTGGTCGTGCCAAAAAGGATGCTCAGCGCCACAAGACCCGGAAGCAGATCGGCAAGACGTTCCATCCCCAGCCCGGAACGAATGAAAAACATGACCATCCAGACCAGCGGAAACAGCAAACCCCAACTGATATTGGGCGGCTTGAGGTAGTACGAACGCATATCCTTGACCAGTATGTTCCAGAATGCAATCCACGCCTTCATGCACCGCCTCCTGCCTTGACTTTTTCTTTTTCCTGCTTCATCACGCCGGCCTCGATGCCCGTGATATCGACGAAAACGTCCTCCAGTGAAGGACGAATCTTCCGGGCTTCAAAGACCTCCGCGCGGTGATCCTCCAGAAACCGCGCCAGCGGTCCGACACGCACCGGCTCGGACGATTCGACGCGAATGCCGCCGCCTGCCACCGTCCGGCACTGAAGATTAGAAAATTCCGCCATCATGGCCGCACATAGTTCGGCGGCATGACTCGAAACCGCGAATTCCACCACGTACCGTCCTTCGGTCTGCCGCATCAGGTTTTCCACCGTGTCGATACGCACGATGCGGCCCCGAACGATAAAGGCGATGCGATCACATAACCTTTCAGCTTCCTCAATATAGTGCGTCGTCAAAAAGATGGTTGTGCCCGCATGGTGTAGATCAGCGAGAAGCTGGCGGATCTGGCGGGCGCTGGCCACATCGAGGCCCGTAGTAGGTTCGTCCAGGAATAGAATTTCAGGATTATGTATGATTCCTGCTGCTATAGTAAGTTTTCGTTTCATCCCCTTGGAGTAGCCGCCGAATTTACGCTCAGCCGCCTGGGTCAAACCAAAAGTATCCAGATACCGACGCGCTCGGTTTTGCCTTTCCCGCTTTGGCAAACCATAAAGCGCTGCACAAAAGCATAAGTTGTCGAAGCCGGTCAGTTCCGGATACAAATTGCTTTCGTCCGGAACGACGCCGATAAGATGCTGGGCCGCCCTGGTTTGCTGCGTACAATCAACGCCGCCGATGTGTATGGCCCCGGCATCCGGCCGGGCCAATCCCGTAAGCATGTTGATGGTGGTGGTCTTGCCCGCGCCATTTGGCCCTAAAAAACCAAACAACTCGCCCGGCTGCACGGCAAATGAAACATCATCCACGGAGATCGTACCGTTGAAGGTTTTTGTCAGCCCTGCGACTTCAATAGCATTGGAATATTCTTTTGTCATTTTTGTTCCGGACAATTTTGCCTTAGGAGGAAGCCATTATTTCATAAGTTCCCTGTTGGGATTTCCATTCCCGCAGGATCAAACCTTTAAACTCCATTTCTTTCAATATTTTGACGATATCTTCCAGGTCATACGGCATAACATCCGCCAATTCAGTTTGTAGCAGTGGACCACCATGCTGGCGCACCATGGACAATAGTTCGCGTTGTTCATGAGGAAGCTCCTTGCGTTCCTTTCCGGTCAGGCCGTCCGAGGCTACTGTTCGGCGATGAATGAACCAAATCAATAGGATGACCGCTACAATTAAACCCACGATAAATAAGACAACCATCCACGGTTCGTAGGGAAAAGTTTGATGTGAATGTCTCATGATTCAGCCTTTCTATCGATGCCGTTTTCGCATCATACCGTTATAACTCTGTCCGAATCCCGGACAACTTCATAATGATCTTTCAACGTAGATAGCGGACAAATTTCCGACCCTTCGGACTTCCTCAGCTTCAGACAAGCTCCACACGCCAAAAACTCGCCACCGGCATCCAGTACCTTCTGCGCCTGGGTTTTTAC
>JAFGBA010000220.1 GCA_016933395.1 Sedimentisphaerales bacterium
CGACATGGATTCGCCATTACCCCCATTTTGCCACACCGCGGGAACTGGAAGTCCCCGGCGGTGAAGGCGACCACGGCGGCGGTGATAAGCGTATGCTCGATGATATTTTCGGTGAAGGCGGACAGGATTCGCTGGGGCGGGCGGCCGATTACATACAAGGGGCCTATTCCATTCTTGTCGGGGCGGCCGCGAATGAGTCCATTCGCACCGGCCGAGTTATTGCCCTCACAGATATGGTTACCGACTTACCTGATCTCACCTTCCCATCCATACCCTCTTTTGGCGCCACCATTAATTATATCCCCAATACCTGTCGTGTAACCAGTTAATAGCTGCCATAATACAGGGGATTAACGCAACGGAAAACGCGGTTTTCGTCGGTTATCCATCCGCCAAATAAATCCAGCCTACCTCAATATAAGTACACATTAGACGATAAATACACTGGATTATTTTACCGATATTAACAAGGCATAGCGAACGGCTTTTTAAACTAGAAAAGCTTATAACACCTTTACACATATACAGTTATATCGCTAGTTAGGTCGGGACAAGTTTTTTTGTGATTATATATGTCAAAAAATCGGCCCTCGGTCAGTTTGCTAATAGAAGCGAATCTCATAGGTTTCCATGAGGTTTTGGATGTCAGGCTCGTATCACTTGCGGCTGCACAAGGAAGTAAATTTTTGCAGGTGTTTTAGAATAGTCAGGAATTTGCGGAAAATCCGTCCTTGGTGACCATTACTATCAGAATCATCCATCGAACAAAACATGGGCAACGGTAAACAATCCAATCAAAATCGACGCGGTCAGGAGCGGGAATTTCTTGACCTGTATCTTCCTAATATTCGCCGACTTTATGCATTCATTTCCTGTGTGGTTCCCAACTGGTCGGATGTGGATGATATCTTTCAGCAGGTGACCACTATCATGTGGACGAAGTTCGAACAGTTCGAAGCCGGCACCAACTTCATGGCGTGGGCCATGAAAATCGCCCATTATGAAGTGTTAATGTATCGAAAAAAGAAAAGATACACAGGATTACACTTCAGCGAAGAACTGATTGAACAGATCGTGGATCGAGCCAAAACATCCTGGCAGGAACAGGATAACAGAAAACAAGCGTTAACCGCCTGCCTGAAAGACTTACGGGAAAATGATCGTCAGCTTTTGCAACGTCGGTACGAACATAACATTGCGCCTCGTCATCTGGCGGATGTTTTCGGATGCAGTATGGACGCGATTTATCAAAGGCTCAACCGTCTGCATCATAGATTACTCCATTGCATTCGGCGCCGGCTGGCGATGGAGGAAAGTATATGACGTCGAATTATCCCACTCCCGAAATGGAAATGGTCGCTTTGCTGGGCCAGATGCGCGACCGGCAAATAAGCCCGGAGCAAGTTAACCGTCTTGAAGAATTATTAAAACATTCACCGTCGCGACAGCTATATCTGATTGATTACGCTTCATTATGCACCGATCTGGAGACGATGTTCAAAGGGCGGGATAAAGGTGAATTCGAAACCAATATCGATAATAACGCAATGGGTAATGATGACAGTGATATTCTTCGAGAGATTATCGCTCATGATATTGAAGAAATGGCCCATCGCGACCAAGCGTTTTCCAAGATGGATATCGAGAAAATCAAACAAATCGCCGAACAACGTCTGCGTGAATCACTGAATGAAATATCCCCTGCAAAGGCAAAAGCTTATACGGATGCGGGCCGTCTGTCATTTTTACGCGATTATGTTGGTTATCAACGACAACGTTTTGCCCGGCCGTTAAAAATGCTGGCCGCATGCCTCCTTATTTCTTTGATTGGTTATTTTATTTATGATCGTTTTTTCGAAACCAGTCCTCGACTGCGATACGCCATCAATACCTACGTCGTACGCGGGGAACGCACTCTGCCTGCTGCGGATATCCACAAGTTGAAAGCCGGCGACATGGTGAAAATCGGTTCCGGCGGCAACGCGGTGATTCAGTATCGCACGGAAAAAACATCATTGCAACTGGATGAAAATACCCATTTTGCCGTTCTCTCGCAGGAAAAAGGCAAGCAGTTCAAACTGACTCAGGGAAAAGTCGACGCCCTGGTCGCTCCACAGCCGGCGAACCAGCCTCTCATCATTGATTCCGAGCACGGGCGCAGTCGCGTATTGGGAACAAGCTTTCAGCTAACCGCCAATCCCCTGGGCGCCTGCCTGGCGGTGCGGACCGGCCGGGTTCAGTTAACCCGGCGGGATGATGGGCGCAGCATCGATGTTGACGCCGGTTACTACGCTTTGGCCGCCGGAAGTGTGGAATTTGAAGCAAAACCTTACAGTGATGGTATGGACTTGAGTCGTAATTTCTGGCGCATAAAACCTTACGCCACCGGCAGTCGATCCATCGCCATGGAGGCCATTGCGGCGCCTCAATATGCAAATGTGGAATACTATTTTGAGTGCATCAGCGGCGACGGCCACGACAGCGGCTGGAGAGCCAGTCCTTTCTATGAAGATCAAAACCTTCAACCGGATACGGAATATGCTTATCGCCTGAAAGTTCGTGAAGCCCTAGGTAATTATGCCGGATCCGCCTTGTCCTTCTCCGCCATGGCGCGAACCACCGAAGCGGTTACCGTTGAAGCGGAAACGGGCGAGCTAACCGGCATTTTCCAGATAGGTGAGGATGAATTGGCCAGCGGCGGACGCTATATATCTTCGGGAACCCCCAACACAAAAGGTAATACCCGAAAACAATTTTCCGATGCAGATAATAACAAGGCTTCGTACCAGGTAAACTTGGAAAAAGCCGGCCTCTATCGCATCCGTGGCTGGTGTTTCACGCCTCGAATCGATTCCAATTCCCGCAACAATTCCTTTTATGTGGTTATCGATGGAAACACCAAGAATTATTATACCTGGCAAACCGTTTTGAGCAATACGGAATACAGCCCGGATTACATCAACAATTTCGATAAAGTCGATGAAGATAAAATCATTGATCCCGTGGAAATCTATCTGGAAAAAGGGCCGCACACTATCGAATTCTACGTACGTGAAGAACAATCCCGTCTGGATCGTTTTGAATTCGAATATCAACCTAACCAATAATTTTGTTGGGAGAAATCAATATATTTGAATTACGCCTGTTGAGGTCATTGAAGTGAGGTTTGACATGAAGAATCGAAGAGGATTTACCCTGATTGAACTGTTGGTGGTGGTGTCCATCATCGCCCTGTTAATATCGATTTTGTTGCCGGCGCTAAATCAGGCGCGTGAGAACGCCAAACGTACTGCATGCTCTACGAACCTGCATGCCATCGGTCAGATGCTGTACTTATACGCCGAAGCCAACAATAACTGCATTCCGCCCCAATGGCTCGGTACAGACTCAACTACAGGCGACCCGGCGGAAGCATATACAAAATTGCCTGACGGTGATACAAGCTACCAATTTACGGCCTACCACATAACGTATCCCGATAAGCCGTTACAATTGGGGAAATTATATGCGACAGGCATTCTGGATAATCCGGAAGTGTTATATTGCCACAGTCGTCCCGTTGGTGGAGCTCATACAGGAAGTTTCGATTGGGAATCTTATAATCAACCGGGAAAACCCTGGAACGAATCCTGGTACTACAACCGCGTTCGTTACGGGTATAGTTACTATACCCATTGCATCAAAAAATTTGACCCGTTGGCCCAGAAACCAGTGGTGTTTGACCCGGTTCACGTTTGGGAAAGTCTTGCCCACGGCCATAATGGCATTCCCACGGGCCTAAACGCTTTGTTTGGCGATGGGCACGTAAGATTTAATCAGGATGAGGAAATTTTTGCTGATGAGTATTGGGATGGATTAAACGGACATATGTTTTCACCGGCACAACTCGGCACTTGGTATCTGATTGTTAGTAAGCTTAAGCCTTGATAAATGGTTGAGTTCAACATTTATGCGAAATATTAATTCGTTAGTGTTAATAGAAAGGAGGATGTAGAGAAAAAACTGAATGTTGTCTGACCGGGCGACAACAAAACATGACGCTTTACCCGGAGAGGTATTATGTTTGGAAAATGGTGTACTTTTTTTGGAGGAAAATGAAATGAAAAATGTAGTAAAAGTATTGTTGGTTGTGGGAATTTTGGCCGTTATGAGTAGTTTGGCGCAGGCGAATCTGTTGCTGCACTGGAAATTTGATGATACCGTTGGCTCCACCACTGCCGCGGATTCCAGCCCTCTGCAGGAATACCCGGGAACCGTTCACGACACCGGAGGCTTTACCTTTGGCGATGCCGGCGTTGACGGTACAGCGGCCTACTTCCCGGGCGGCACGGTGGGCAGTTACATTGACTCCCTTGACGCCACCGCACAAGGGAATCCTGATTTTCGAGGATCGAATTTCACGGTTTCGTATTGGATGAAGTCGAATAGCTCCGGTACTAGCTATCCCTTGAGCTTCGATTATTATGTTGACCCAGAATGCGGTTGGGTATTTACCTATCGTTCAACCCCCAGCATGACCTATCGGCTTCTGGATGGGGCTGACGGATTGGATGACTACCAGACGACGTCCATTTCAAGTACGGATTGGGCCCATGTCGTTATGACGGTGGAATGGGAAGAGGATGTGGAGGGGCAACCCTACAGTTTGGTAACACGCAAATGCTACCTGAACGGTGATCTTTTGGACACCGAAACCGGCATTGCCTATGCCCCCTTGCCGGATGTCACCCTCGGATCCTTCTCGGCGGGATGTCGTCAGGGAACCACCTCCCCTCGTTATTTCAAGGGATGGATAGACGATGTGCAGTATTACGACGAAGTGATTTCGGATGCCGATGTGGCCTATATGTATGCCAATCCCGGTAGTGTCGTTCCCGAGCCAGCGACCTTGGTTCTGCTGGTAATGGGCGGCGTGGCGTTTTTACGCCGTCGTCATGCGTAAAATGTGGAGATGTATTACCAGCGTTCATCAATGGGCGTTCAACATTAAACACCCCGTTGGCGGGTGTGGGAAGAGAGAAAGGAAACTTGTTTAATTAAGGAGAAAAATAATGAAACAAAGAATATTGTATATTGTTATGGCAATGATTTTGGCAGTGTTATGTTACAATACTGCACAGGGAGACTTGCTGTTGCACTGGAAACTGGATGACTCCATCGGCGCCACCACCGCGGCGGATTCCAGCCCTTTGCAGGAATACCCGGGAACCGTTCACGACACCGGAGGCTTTGCTTTTGGCGAAGCCGGCGTTGACGGTACGGCGGCGTATTTTCCGGGCGGCACGGCGGGCAGTTACATTGACTCCCTTGACGCCACCGCACAAGGGAATCCTGATTTTCGAGGATCGGACTTCACGGTCTCATTCTGGGTGAAGTCGGATAACGCCGGCACCAGCTATCCCTTGAGCTTCGATTATTATGTTGACCCCGAATATGGTTGGCTTTTTGTTTATCGTGCCACCCCCAACATGACCTATCGGCTTCAGGATGGTACAAGTGTATATGACTTCCAGACGCCCATTTCAAGTACGGAGTGGGCCCATATCGTTATGACGGCGGCATGGGAAGCGGATGTCGAGGGGCAACCCTACAGTTTGGTAACCCGCAAATGCTACATGAACGGTGAACTTCTGGACGCCGCCACCGGTATTCCCTATGGGACCTTGCCGGATGTCACCCCCGGATCCTTCTCGGCGGGCTGTCGCCAGGGACCTGACTACCCTCGATATTTCAGGGGTTGGATAGACGATGTGCAGTATTATGATCAAACACTCGACGCCGGCGCTGTAAAATATCTCTATGATAATCCCGGCGCTGTAATTAATTTGGTGACCGGTTTTATTCCGGATGATTTCGAAGACTACGCAGATAACACCGAATTGGCCACGCTGTGGAGCACCACTTCCGGGACCATTGGCCTGGAAACCACTGAGGTTCAGGCCGGCAGCCAAGCGCTACGCGTGCAAACCGCCAGCGCCGGTACGGTCACAAAAACCTACCCCTTTGTTCCGGATTATTCCGATAAAGACGGCATGGACATCGTTTTATGGTACAAAGGCAGCGCCGGTAATCCCGCCGGGGATCTGACCGTTCGCGTTAAAGACAGCGGCGGCGCCGTGGCCGTACAAGAAACTGTAACCGGTGCGACGCAGACCGCCGACTGGACCGAATTGCGTATGGAACGCAATCTCGGCGATCCCAATGACCTGACGACCATGGAATTGGTGGTCAGCACGGCCGCGACTATGTATTTCGATTCAATCAGCTTCCAGACGCCTCTGGACACCGTTCCCGAAGCGATATTGGAATGGCGTCTGGATGAAAGTTCCGGCACTACAGCGGCCGATTCCACCATATACAGTAACGACGGAACGCTGGGAAGTTGGTTTACCGACAGCCAGTGGGTTGTCGATGGTGGCAATTCCGGTGATCCCGGTGATAATGCCTTGTCATTTGTCGGCGCCGGCAACAATGTCGATGCGGAGGTGCTTTCCGGAACTCTTTCTCCGGATATTTCCAACCATAACAGCTATGGCATCAACGTCTGGGTGAAATTGAACTCAACCACCGTCGACACCAAGATCATCTTAGGCGGCGTGGGCGATGTCTGGAGTGATCCGGGCGCGGCGCCCAATTTGTTGCCGCGTTATATTGTCATCGACGGCGACACGCTGGAGCCGGAATTGCTGCGTGGGTGGAGTGGCACGGCGTGGTACTATAATGGTTTCGCCGACACCATTACTCTGAATGAATGGCACATGCTAACCGTGGTATGCAACGGTTGGACCAATACCATTGATATGTATATCGACGGTGTACCGACGCGAACCATGTCACTTGCCGATTGCGGCTTTATAGATGCTTCCGTGGCGGCATTGAGTCCGGACGTTTTCGGTGAAACCCAATTTACCGCTCCTGATGGCATGATCGATGACTTCACGGTGTGGAAAGGCATTCTGCCCGCCCAGGGCGATGCGCCCAGCGTATTGTCGCTGTGGGGCAGTTATATTTGTCCGACACCCCTGACCTATGACTTCAATGGCGACTGTATTACGGACCTGGAGGATTTTGCCATCTTTGCGGCAAGCTGGTTGGAATGCAACCGCATACCGGTTTCGTTCTGTAACTAATGAATTTATAAACGAACAGTTTAAACCTCACTTTCTTCGTGGCCTAAAAGGCCAAACGGCGGATTCAATAATCCGCCGTTTTTTTATGTGAATTAAGCGGGTCAGGATACATTTTCGATGAGTTTTCGCATTTCGGAAGCGTATTTTCGAGTAAGTTTTGGGGTGTCGCAGTAGGTCTGAGGGCCATAGCGTTTTTCAATAAGGTCGGCGCCGGCGGCGAACTGGTCGATATAGCCCAGGGCTTCGGTTCGCAATTCGTTAAGGCTTTGCCGCTCGATACCGATGCCTTTTTGGCGGTTCAGGTAGCGCACGGTGGCGCAGAATGCAAGGTTCTGCCCGGCGAAGACGTCGATGAGGTCGCGGCCCAGTTCCAGATACCCTTTAAGCTCTTTATAATCGGCGTCGCTGAGGTGCGGGCGTCCCTGCTCGATAATATCCAATGACGTCTTGGCCAATGCCCGGGCCATATCTTTTTCCGATGTGATTTTTTGCAGGGTAATCCAGTCGGGCCGCCAGAGTTCGTCCCGGGCGAGTTCCTGGCGTGGAGAGGGAATCCACTTGGCGGGGGAAACAAAGGATATATGGCTCACGGTGTAGTACCAATCGGGAAGCCGCGAATGCCTTACAATCCATTGTTCCAGGGGATACAGCGTCAGATTGGTAATATCGTAGGTGGCCTTGAGGGCGTCGATAACATAGGGAGCAGCGGCTTTGCCGTAGCGCTGATCGGCCCATTCGGTCCAAACGGCGTCCACCGAGAGCGAAGCATCGTGCACCATGCGGTTAAAGGCGTGGATGTTCACTTCGTTGGGGGTGCCCAGAGCGCGATTGCCGCGTTCGCGATCCACGCGGGCGACAGCGCCGATGACGCCTTTGGCGCGGCAATGGGCCATCACGGCGTGAATGTAATTTACTTCGCAGTGTAAAATTTTGCTCAGGCCGGTATATTCCTGGCCCAGGTCGATCTCGACTATTTGCGGCAAACCGGCAACATCGCCCAGCAGCGGATTGTATGGATAAAACGGCGTCCAGTCATGCGGCACACATTTGGTCATAACCACGACGTTGCCTTTATCTTTAACGGCGTTGGCGACGGACGCAATGGCCTGCCGCATGAATTGCAACTCCTGCGGCTCATAAACAAACGTACGGATGAAAAGCGTTTTATTATGCTCCAAACAAATATCCGCCATCACGTCAATAAGTTTGGCGATGCGGGCGTCTTCGGGCATATCGGTTATCACTTTGTCGCTGTAAATATTTATCTGCGATTCGGCAAAGGTCAGCACCAGGCCGTCTATCTCCGGCGCCAGTTTGAAGGCACGGGCGTATTTATCCTTCATCCACGTCCACAGTTCATCGTTGATAACAACCTTGCCGTTTTTCTTTAAGGCATCAGGCACATCGGCCAATTCATGAGTCCATAGATCAACCTTTAAGTCAAGCTGATGGGCCAGACGGGCGCAGTTACGCACCAGTTCAAGCTTTTCGGACGACTTGTACAAGTCGTGAATATCCATGGTAATTTTTTGACCCAACTGGATGCGGTTCATGCCGCCCTCGCCGGCCTTGGGAATAGCGGTCTGGAGATAATCCCAGTCGTCATCAAGGAATTGCCAAACACGATAGATCATCACGTCTTTTGTCGCAGCCGCGGCTGGTTGGCCCATTACCCGCGAAGATGTGGTACAACCGGTAACAACCAGAAAAAACACAATCAGGCCGCTTGAAATACGCATCGGTTGATAACCTTTCATAAATATATCAATCCTTGATTAATGACTGCCCAAATCGAAATCCTCTCCGGCCTGTTCACCCGGTAATTGCACTTCGTAAGCTTGTTGAGCTTCTATCAGTACAACGGCATCGGGGCAAACATAGCCGTCACCTACCGGCTCAATGACGATCTCCGCCTCACCGGCGGGCAACTCCACAAATCCGGCGCGCTGCCAGATGAACCGGCCCCAGTAATAGCCGCGAAACGCCGCGGGCCAAAACGTATCTTTTTTATGGCACAGCGGCCCGAATGATTCGCCATTGACTTTCACGGAAAAGGCGCGATTGCCTTCGCGCGGAACAATAAGACCGTGCGTCCAGATAACGTATTTACCGGGCGTTTTGATCGAAACCGTCGCCCGCAAAGAGGCGTCGTCCTTGCGTTTATCTTTTGGGGGGATAGCGGCAAAGCCCTTGCCATAATAACCGCCGCGATTGTTCTCCTTCTGGAAAATGCCTTCCATGGCTTCAGCCTCGACCCAGTAAACGCCTTTTTCCTGCTTGAGCCGCAGGGCGTCGAGATAAGCGCTTTCCCGGCGGCGTTGGTTGCGGACGGATTGGGCGCCATTGTGCCAGTTGAGGTCCATTGTCATGTCCGTCGCATTGATATAGGTTTTATCGGTTAGGGTGACAAGCCGGTCATAAGCGGCATCGGCCTGGTCCAGATGAACAAGCATGGCGTCACCATGGGTAAGGTTTTCAGTTAATGTCAATTGTCGTTTTTCAATGGCGGCCATTACGAGTCCATGATACATCTGACTCGTATAAAGTAGCGCCTCACTATCGGTGATAAATCGCTGTAATTCATCGGTCCGGGTTTTGCCGGCGGTAGCGGCCTTTTGAGCCAGGTCGAGACCTTCCTGGGCCATTTCCACGAATAGGATAGCCATACGATCCGGCCGCATGCGCTCCCAATGAGTATTACCCGCGGTGAGTGCACGTCCGTAGTCGGCGATGGCCATGCTGTAACGATCGGTCAAGTTGGTTTCATTAAATCGCTTTTGGTAGCGCTGGAAGAAATAGGCATCCACCGGTTTGGTTGGATGCAGCGACCGCGAAGGATAGCCGGGCTGACCTTCGCCGCGGGCCATGATTAACCGGTCAAGTTCCTGTTCGCGAGCCAGGGGCGTAGGCCAGAAATTCATATTGAAATTGCTGCAAAGATTCTGCCAGCCGGGCAGGATGGGTCCGGTGACATCATACCACTGGCGAATCAGGTCCGCCGCTTTATCGTCGCCGAAACGTTCCGTCAACCGTTTATTCCAATAAGCCTTCTCGCCGATTTCGTCGCGGTCAACCTTCCAAAGATAGCGTCCGAAAGCTTCCAGCCATATCCAGTCGCGGTCGAAGGTGGTTATTTTTTTACCTTCGGGCCAGTAACAATTCTGTTGGGGTTCGAATTTATCAAGAGCGTAAGGCCAGCGCCAACTAACCATACCGTAAACTTCTGCGCCATTCAAGCCTATCGTTTTCCAGTTATTGATCATTTCGTGGATGAATAGCGGACTGCCCCAGCGATAAGGTTTAATATCAGAGATTTCGTGCAGGTTGACGATATGTTTTTTGCCGATGCCAAACCATTTTTCATGTTGTTCGCTGGGTGTGGGGCTGACAATCATTTCAATATTGTGTTTGTATTCAGTAAAAAGGTTGTCATAGGCGTGGCCGACTTCATTTTTAAACTGTTCGCGGTCCATCTCCCAGCCGCGGACGACGACACGAGGATTGTGCCCGCAGGCTCGGGCGGCGGGTAAAATGACATCACGAATCCAGGCGGGCTGAAGATTGGTGCGCAAGACCTCGCCCGGACATACATACAGGCCCACATCCTTGAATTCCGTCAGAAA
>JAFGBA010000221.1 GCA_016933395.1 Sedimentisphaerales bacterium
CCGCCAAAAGCGACGCCGCCTCCATGCTCCCCCTCGACCAACTCGAACCCCTCCTCACCCTCTGCCGCGACTTCCACCAACGCCTTCATACCTAACAATGCCATCACAAAAAATAGCTTTCTCTTGGTTGCCTTTTCATACCTTCCATTGCTTTCCTCCTTGCCTACTCTCGCCGCCAATAATACACTACATCCATATTTTGATGGGCAGCCTATATGAGCCTTTGCATAACTGATTGAAATTGTTATAAATAAGTCGATATATTAGAAGGACAAAAAAATGAATAAAATATATATTTTGGCTCTTCTGGGATTTTTTAGTTTGGCCGGTTGCGTTCAGGCCCAGAGCAGCGCAAAGCCCGGTGAAGCACAGTTAAAACTGATTGATGATGGGGCGTGGTGCTGGTATCAGGACCCGCGGGTGGTGTATGTCAAGGGCGAACACGAACGGTTATATCTGGGGTGGATGACGCATGATGGGAAGCTGCAGGTGGGCAGTTATGATTTGCAGACGCAGGAGCGGAAGACGTTTACGCTGCGCGAGAAATGGGATGTGGACGACCATAATGTGAATTCTTTTCTGGTGTTGCCCGATAAGCGGCTGATGGCGTTTTACGCCCGGCATAACCGCCAGGGATTGTTCTGCCGGATGACGCAGAGGCCGGAAGACATTACGGCCTGGGAGGATGAAATCACGGTTTCCGACACCAATCATATTACATACAGCCATCCGGTTTATCTAACTGAGGAAAAACGCTTTTTTGTGTTCTGGCGCGGACCGAGTTGGAAACCGACATTTTCCACGTCCACGGACGGTAAAACCTGGACGCCGTCGCAGATTTTGGTGCGGCAGAAAGGCCGGGAAAAATACGGCATTCGGCCTTATATGAAGGTGGTGTCGGATGGGAAACGATCGATTCATTTCGCTTTTACGGATGGGCATCCGCAAGTGGAGCCGACAAATTCGCTGTATTATCTCAAGTACGAAAACGGAGCGTTTTACCGGGCAAACGGGACAAAGGTGGGGACAATGGCCGACTTGCCGATTCAGCATAGTCAAAGCGACGTGGTGTATGACGCCAGGCCTTCGGGCGTACGGGCGTGGGTGTGGGACATCGCGCTGGATAACAAAAACCGGCCGGTAATTACCTATACGCGGCTGCCGGAAAAGACCGATCATCGTTATCGGGTGGCCCACTGGACGGGCAAGACCTGGCAGGACGTCGAGGTGGCCCCCGGCGGCAAGTGGTTCCCACAGACGCCGGAAGGCACGGATGAAAAAGAGCCTTATTACTCCGGCGGCATTATGCTGGATCATGGCGATACGAATGTGGTTTACACGTCCCGGCCGATTAACGGCGTGTTTGAGATTGAGCGCTGGACAAGCAGCGATGACGGCAAGACCTGGACGGGGACGCCCATAACGAAAATTTCACAAAAGAACAACGTGCGCCCGGTAATTCCGCGCGGGTATGATAAAGCATCTCCATACGTTCTCTGGATGCACGGCGATTATGTGCATTACACGAACTTTCAAACGGATATACGAATGGCGGAGGTCAGATAGCCCAACCATCTCGGGCGTGTTGTCCAAACGTGACGAGGGTATCTTGCCCTCGATTTTCCGAACCGCCAACCGTGTTATTGATGCGAATAAGGCCCGCGGGCAGGATGCCCGCGTCACCGCTACGCTTTGGGCAACACACCTGAAATGCTTGTGCTATAACGCGGTTAGACCAATACTTCCACTTCGCCCGGCAGCATCGTGACGTGAATGGGAGTGTTGCCCACCAGTTCGCCGTCGATGTTGAGAATATGATTTTCGAGAGGGACGATGGAAAATTCCCTGACCTGATGATAAACGACAACAGGGTCGCCGACATGGCCACCCTTGAAGATTTTGCTGAATAGCGACAGCAGCTTGCGGCGACCGGCTTTGCGGACGATCAGCAGGTCGATCATACCATCATCCATTTGGGCAAGGGGAGCGATTTTCATGGCGTTGCCGGCGTGGATGGTGTTACAGGCGAGAATCAGGCCGAAATCTCCGGCGATAGTGTGGCCTTCAATTTCAATTTTCGCCAGCCGGCGCGTATTTTTCATAATCTCAATCAACGAGGCGACGTTGTAGCGCTGGCCGCGGAGCCAGCGGAGTTTTTCCGCCCGCAGGTTTATATGGGTGGGCAGGCCCCAGCCGATGATATTGAATCCGTAGATGATTTCGCCATTGGCGCGGACGTGGGCGATATCGAGCTTGCGGAGATTGCCGGCGATGATGCGGCGGGCGGCCTCCAGCGGGTCGAGGCAGTCCAGGTCATGCATGAAGGAATTGCCCGTGCCGCCGGCAACCAGGCCCAGGGGTATCTTGCGGCCGTCGGAGCGGGTCAACATGCCGTTAATGATTTCGTGCATGGTCCCGTCGCCGCCAATGGCGCACAAACCCTTATGCTCATTGAAGTTCAGCGTGTTGGCCATAATGCGGGCGTGGCCGGCGTAACGGGTTTCGCGGACATCCAGCTCGTGGCCGGCTTCGGCGAAGACAGGCGCGATTTTCTCCAGAATAACGCGGCTTTTCTTGCGGCCCCCATGCGGATTGACGATGAGATACAACTTGGCCATGAGCGATTCCGCGGTTAATGCCGGTTTGTCCGGCGAATATGCATAAAGTGTACCGGTGCTAATGCCGAATGTCCATGTTAAAGCGCGGTGGCGGTTGTCATTCTGAAGGAGTCGCAGACGACTGAAGAATCTCTCTTTCTTTGGGACGAGGAGGAGAGACCTTTCGCGGAGTTTATCCTCGAACGCAGCGATGGACTCAGGGTGACAGAGAGAAACTCAGGCCTCAACGCCGCGGCGAAGCTGCTTGATTTGGCTGCGATGCTTTTTCTCGTCAAGACGGCGTTGTTTGGCCGCGCGGGAAGGTTTGGTCTTCTTACGCGGCGGACGGCGATAAAGGGCCTGACGCAGCAGTTCCACGAGCCGCTCACGGGCGCGGTCTTTGTTGGCCTTTTGACTTCGCTCAACCTGAGAGGAAACGTGAATAACGCCGTTTTTGTCCGCGCGGCCGGCGAGTTTATCGAGAATGCGTTTTTTCTGCTGCTCGCTTAGAGCCGGGCAGTTGGCGACGTCGAAGAAAATCGTGATGCGGGTATTAAGCTTGTTGACGTTCTGACCCCCCGGCCCGGCGCTTCGTGAAGCCCGGTATTCCAATTCACCGGCGTCGATTTGAACGCCGGGTAAAATGTCCGGCATATCAGCCATAAGGTCTCTTTAAACCAACCGGAAGCCGGTTTGTAAATCAAAATCCGGAAAATCCCTCGCCCAAAAACGTCTCTTGGGACCAATTTTCATACAGTTATTTCTACCCAACCTGTCCTGTTTGTCCAACTTGTCCTACCCGTCCGATTCACCCGACTAAAAAAACACTTCGTCGGACGGGCCGTGCCCGCCTATAAGCTATTAGCTTCCCTTCGCGGCTTAAAGTATTTTGTCTATTTCATGATTAATAATCCGTGTTTTACGGCCGGGACGACATCATCACACCCACCCCTAAAAGGACAAAAAGCAAAAAATAGAAAATAATGGCGATGAGCATCCACACCAACGACGCCTTGGCCCAGTTCGCCTTGCTCACCGGCGTGCCGCCGCCAAACGCCCATACAAACAGCATAATAAGATTGACAATCGGAATGCACATCAGCAAATACGTCACCATCCAGTCGCCTACCGAAACCGGCCTGTACGTCGCCTCTTCCATTATTCACGTCCTTTCCGAGCAGTGCTCTATACGTTCTGGTGTACTTTCCTTCATATTATATCCGCGAATCCGGCCACGAACACGGCATTCAACGAAGCGGCCGCCCATTCGTCGGACGGGCCGTGCCCGCCATTTATTTATTCTTCAAACAATACCCACTTACCGCCCCTCCGAACGAATAGTTCGGTAGTTAGCGCATAACCGGAATCATTGAAAATCTCTTCGGCGCTCTTGCGGATGCCGGCCAGATTTTCGACATCGTTACTGCCCGTCACCAGAAGCACATCTCGGCTGGGAACGGCCACCACGATGTCGCCCTGTACATCGAAATATTCTTTTGTCCAAAGCTTGTCGGACAATAACAGGCTGGCCTCATAATCTCCTCCGGCCGCTAATAAAAATATTCTGCTTTCACCATGCCTCCTGACCTCAGGCAGTATCGCCCGGAGATTTTTCATGGATAATTCGCGCAATTCATGGGAATCTAAATCCAAGGATTTGATTTCATCCCCGCAAAGAAAACTCATGTTTTGTTCGTTATCCACCGCATAAAAAACGACCAGCCGCTCATTCAGCGGTTCATAATACATATCGAACTTATCCGTCGCATTTCCGGCTTCGGCCATTGCTGCTTTAATGGCCTCGGGATACGCCGCGTCTTTTATAACGGGAACGATACGTTCGCGGTTGATAACGTCATTCTCCGGTCTGCTGAACATCGACATTTCCGTTTGAATAAGCCTGTCCAATAAGGCTTCAATTTCCTCAGGTGCAGTAAGATATTGCTTATAGATATTATCGAGAAAAGCGTGGTGTTCCCGTTCTTCGGTGTTGCTCACTAACACGTGCAGATCTTCCTTACGTTCAATCGCCAATGTCGGATCGGCTTTCTGCAGCCGGGCGATAAACACATCCGTAAATACCCCCTCCGATAAAACCTCCTCGTCCGGTTCTTCCCCTTGTTCACATCCGCTTACCATCAGTACAAATACCGTCAATAAAATGCAATAAAGCACATGGTTCTCCTTACTTGCAGCATCTTTATCATGAAAACTCTTGTCAATCATATATATTTTTCTCGCCTTTGTTCCGTTACGAACAAGGCTTGAAGCGGGCAACCCGTTGTAGGGCGGGCCGTGCCCGCCATAATGCTCACCTGCTAAGCGCACGCAGAAGTCGGGCGAGTCTTTCGTCACAGCGAAGCGCCGAGCCGTAGCCGGGCTGACCCACCTGATCCGTTAAGGCACGCTCCATGCAATTATTTACACCTTCACACTTTTCACACCTTTCCTACTTTTTACACCATTAACTTCGCACTTACTCGAGTTTCGCGGTTCGAAATTTTAAATACTTCCAATCAAACATCACCTTCCCGCAATACAGGTGTTCCCGTCGGTTCTTCTTCCGGGACCGCGACTTCGGCCGCCGCCTTCAACTCCGGAGGCGTTGGCTCCAGCGGCGCCGGCACGGGATTCATCAAAGGGCCGCCATTATCATCTGACGGTCCAACCAAATCGAGTGGCCCTGATAAGCCTGGCGATCCGGGATCGTGTGATGTTCGTTTAAAGCGCCATATTATTAACCCGATGGATAAGATCGTACAATAAATCCCCGCACCTACCTGCAGAAGAATAAAATTTCGATAGTCAGCGGCGCCTGATGTCAACCCCCAATACAATCCTGAAACCATTATGTATACGAGGTACACGATAATAATATAATTGAAACCCTTATAGCGCGCGCCTTTTCGCCAGGATTGGGTAATAAATCGGGACAAACGCTTGCTGGCCTTTAATCCAATAAAGCAACCGATGGAATATAGCAAAAAGCAGACCATCGCACCGAGAAACATGTGAGTCAGTACGTCGGAATCTCTCCAGATGATGGTTTCAGCCAGGGTCAACACAATCGTTAAGGCGAGAAAAATCCGGGAAGCAAGGTGTATATGCGCCGATACACTTTCGGTGAAGAGAAGTTTGCTTGGCGCTTTCGATTTAACAAAGATGCTTTTATCGCCGTAATCCACTTCATACACCCAGTAACCGCCGAAACCGTAATTGTCATGATCCGTCACTTTTTCGTGCGGCATGATCCAATCATTATGCTGGTTATACCAATACCGAAATTGCTCCCCGCTAAACCAGTCGTTGGTAATGGTGGACAACTTGTAGCGTTTTCCGGTTCCGGAAGGCCGAAAAAAACCGAACCGCCGGATGCGAATCGGCCGCCAATCCTTATTATAAATACACGTGGCGTATCTGCCGCTGCGATGGTAAGGGCTAACGTAGTGAGTGATGGCGACCAGGTCATCTTTTCCGCACTCGGGCATGGCGATATTCTGCCGCGGGCCGGTTTTGGTATAATACAAACCTTCCGGCAATTTTTCGGCCCAAGGAACCGCTTCCAATACCTCCCCATTAAGATAAGCAACGACATAATCCTTTTTAATATCCCCCGCCGGCCCATGTTCGGCCGAATCATACCGCCGCCACGTCCCATCCGGCGAACGCAGATAAATCAAAAACGCCTGATCGTCTCGAATATAGCGGCTTAACGACATTTTGTGTTCACTTCCGCATCGGCGACTATGCTTCTATGGAATATTTCTCTTTTTTCTTCTCTATTACCCACATGACAATCTTATAAAAAATCCACGCCGCCAGCAACGGCACAAAAAAAACAAAAGGCCCCCATGGCTCCTTGGGCATGTAGTCGCGTCCTTGTTCCTTCGGATAATACCGCTCGAACAATTCCTCACCAATCATCCAAAACTGCAAAGCGACGATAAAAACAATGCCTTTGCTCAAATAATGACTATAATGCCCCACCGCCATACCTTCGGCCTTCATCACCCACCGGCAAACAATAATATACAAAGGTATCACGATCATTGTGGCGATCAGAAACGTCACCGAATGCGATCTGCTGACGCTGTTTAAAACCGGCGTCAGCCAGTCCAGCAACGCCGATATCAGAAACGCTAAAAATACCACCCCCGCGCCCACCGTCCATTTGATATTTCGTTCATTCGGCGTCCGCACCAGTTTGGCCCCAAAATACACGGCAATAACTCCCGGCGAAGACATCAAAGGAATCATTGTCAACATGAACCAGTAATCAAACGCCTCCTTTTCTTCCATGATAAACCGATAAACCGGCCCCACTAAACTCCCCCACAACCACCAACCGCCCAAAAGCACTCCCGCGATCCCTATGCCTTTACTCACCGACAACCATTTCATACCCGCCTTTCCTTTCTACTGAGCCGGTAAGGCGCGTTCCACGAACCAATTATGTACACCTTCACACTTTTCAAACCTTTTATATGTTTCACACTTTTTATACCCTTCCGGCCGTGATCCGGCCGCTAAACAACTGCCATTATAAACACACTCCGCTCTTCTGTCACGACGTAGCTATAAGCATAACTGGACCCGTACCGCTGGCCTCTGGCCGGCATTCTTCTCCGCCACATTGTAAAACCGGACCTGTCACGGCGTAATTAAAGACGAAGTGGGAAAATTCCCTTTCTATACATTTTTACTTTTCACCTTTCTCACTTTTCAAACTTTTTGCACTTTTTCCTTACCTTGACAATCCCTCCCAATAAGGGTAAAACCCGTTGTAAGCTGTTCTTAAGTCAGGCTCGCGAACTCGAATGGGCCTGGGGCAGTACATGATATCAGGGCAGACTGCGACTATAATACTAAGGAGTCGAAACCGTGAAGCAAACCATCATCTTCTCTCTCGGCCTGGCGTTCATCGCCCTGCTGCTCGGCGGCTGTGCCGCCAATAACGCCTCCATGCAACAGCAATTCGACGCCATCATCGTCGGCCAAACCGATTCCACTGAAGTACTAAACACTCTGGATAATAAAGGCCTATTGCAGACCACCACCTCCGTCAGCGTCGCCCATAATCCCCGCTGGGGCGGTGAGGTCGGCATCGTCCAGTTCAGCGAGACCGACGCCACCGTCCGTCGCCGCATCTACTTCGCTCACCGCAGCAGCCAGCAGGCCCCTCTGGCCACCCGCGAAACGACCCACCTGGCGATGGTCAGCCTCATCCCCGACGACATCCTCAATGAACCCTACGAAACCAACCGCCACCTCTACCGCGCGGTCCTTGGCTACCTCCAGGAGGCCCTTATCAGCGACGCCCAGCCCTTCACCGAAGATCAAAACACCGAATCCCTCATCGGCCTGGCTCGCGCCGGCCTACAGACCGCCCTGATCGAACTGGACCACCGGCCCCGCGCTGTCGATGACGTAACTACTGAAAAAGGCTTTACTTATATGCACCCGCTCATGGGCCGCTCGGTCCTTTTCCTTCGCCCCGACCCCGACAACCATGCCATCTATGCCCTCACCATCGACACCGGAGCCTGGGCCGACCCCCTCACGGGCTGGTGATGTTTTGCACATAATGAAAATGTTCCACGTGGAACATTTTTCTCAAGGAGAGCCGACTCCATGACCGCCCAATCATTCGACGATCTTTGCCGCGAACTTGCCCGGCTGGTCGAATCCGCCATAGAGGGCTACCTCGCCCACGGGCTAATGCCCGCGCGGCTGCAGGAATCGATGCTTTACAGCCTGCGGGCGGGCGGCAAACGGCTACGTCCGATAACTGTTTTATTGGCGTGCCGTGCCTGCGGCGGGGACGATATGGTGGCGTTGCCTGCCGCAGCGGCCATCGAGATGGTCCACACCTATTCGCTCATCCACGACGATCTGCCGGCCATGGACAATGACAACCTCCGCCGCGGCAAGCCTACCAACCACATAGTTTTCGGTGATGGGATGGCCATCCTCGCCGGCGACGCCCTGCTGACCAGTGCATTTGAGGTGCTGGCCCGACATATACAGAAGGATCGGCTGGTCCGGTTGCTGGTGGCGGAATTGACCCATGCGGCCGGGGCGGATGGTATGATCGGCGGTCAGGCGGCCGACTTGCTGGGCGAATACACCGGCGGCGACCTGGAGACCGTCGAGTACATCCACACCCACAAGACGGCCATGATGTTCTATGGTGCGGCGCGGATGGGAGGTATTTGTGCCGAAGCTGACACGATGCAAATGGATTTGCTGGGCGATTTTGGATTGAAAATCGGCCTGGCGTTCCAGATGATCGATGACCTGCTCGATGTGACGGCGGCGCCAGAACAGATGGGCAAGGCAACCGGTAAGGACACCCAGGCCGGGAAGATCACCTACCCCGCCGTTATTGGTGTGGAGCAAACCCGTCAGAACGCCGACCGCTTGCTCGACGAAGCCCTCGAAACCCTCAATCCGCTTGGTGAGGACGCAGAACCACTTAAGCAACTCGCCCAACTCATGGGTCGTCGGCAAAGCTGACCGGCTATATCCAAATCTATATCTTGCAAGACACCCCTAATTATCTACAGCCTAAGAATATCTATAACTATCCATAATAAATACAGTTACGACGTTACCGGCTCAGTGATTAACCAGGCTGGATATTCATAACTACCAATAGGAAAATATCTTACGCCCATAAAAAAAGCCCGCAGTGAAACTCCTGTTGATGTGTCTGTTCCTGGCATCAGCAAGCTTTTCCGCTGGTGGGCTTGAGGCGCTAATTAATATTCACTTGTCACTATACTAGTTGCCGCAGGAGGTCGGGTTGTCTCAATTTTTCCGAAAAAAATCCGTTTATGTCACTATTTTTTATAAGTACTTTGATAGCAGAATATTATGATAGTTATAAACTGGTTCTCTTAAATAAATTCCGTATTGCAGTGCAAGCCGGAAAAATCAGTATAACCGGCACATTCGCTACGATTGTTACTATCGAAATATCCATAAAGCGTCATCTATTCTGAGAGAAAGTACAAAAAAGAGGCTGAAAACTATGTTTTTTTGCAATAATTGGCATTTGGCAGCATCTAAGTTCATGTCAGGCGGTTTGTCGCCGGTCGGTCCGGCGGGCGAATTTTGCCTAACCTCTTGCGTCGCCGAAGGCTGCGGATAAAATGCAGCAGGTTCACGTTCGGAGGACTATCTTATGATCGCCTTTTTAGAAACATATACGACCCTGGAGACCATCTTTCTCGTTTGCGCCGTCGTCGGCGGCATAGGCCTTGTTTTCCGTATCATTATGATGCTCGCGGGCGGTGATTTTCA
>JAFGBA010000222.1 GCA_016933395.1 Sedimentisphaerales bacterium
CCATAACCGCCCATTTGCTGGCTGCTATTGCCCTTATCCTGGGGCAACACAAGGATATTAGCAATCTCATAACCCATATCTTCGGCCATTTTGGAGAGGATTAAGTCCACGGGAATATCCACCCCGGCGTAACGAACATTATCATTCACCATAAATAACCATCCCCCTCTTTTGAGAACGCGATGGCACTCGTGAATCACCATCGCCATCTCAAAAAAGTAGCCCTTTACCATACGCGGAATTCCAGTATTATTTAGCTTTTTCAAGCCTTTTTGTTCTTCAAGATAATCAACTATTTCATTGATTAACGTCTGTGCCGCAAAAAGACGCTGCAACGATAAAAAAGAGGAATTTATCTCAGCAAGGTTTTTAGGTTTATTCTCAACCGTGCAGCACAACATTGTTTGTCTTAGTTCTAATAATTCCTTTTCGCTAATCCCCAAAAGCGCGTGTTCCAGTGCATACGTTCGCGTATAATCATATCGGTTACAATAAGGCGGAGACGTGATAATCGCATCATAAGTGTTTGTTTTGAGTTCAGGGAGAATACTCAGACAGGAACCTTTATGTAATTTAATGGCGCCGCATTTGGCCTTTTTCCCCGCGAACAAAGACAACGGCCGGGGATTCTCAATATCGGTTATCATTTCTTCAAGTTTCGAGCATATCGCCTCATTAAATCCCTGTATCGGCCCTTTGTTAAATTTTTTTCGGCCGTTTGTTTTGTTTGAACGATAATCCCAACGGAGATATTGGCCGTCTTTGCGAGTATAACTTATCTTTTCCAAAATACACATTAACGCCAAAAACAAAAGTTCTGAAACCGAATTTTCCTCACGCTCCAGTTCCGCAAGGTATTTGCCAATGGCTTGTTCCGTTTTTTCTGGATAAGCTCCCTCGGTAATTTTCAGGCAATTGAGTTCCGACGGAGCTTTATTCTTTTCCCAGGGCTTCAGCTCACGCCACCTTTTAAGCACTTCGATTTCAGCCGGTTTAATTTTGAACTGAGCGTATTGTCTGTTCTTGATGATTACTTGCCCAACCGGCAGCAACTCAATCCCTTCGGCATTACAGCCGGATAAAGCACTCGCAAAGAGGGTGGTGCCGATGCCGGCAAAAGGATCGAAAATCGTTCCCTCGGAAATACGATACGTTTCCAGTAAATATTCAACCAGAGATGCGGAAAACGCTTCCTTATATTTATACCAACGATAAAAAGGTTGCTCCTTGTTTGCCTGGAAGCTGACTAATTTTCGCGTAAAAGATGATTCTGCTTTGATTATAGCGGAAAAATGATTTTCCAGCTTTTTCGTTTCCTGCTCAATGGTGTGTAATTTATCTTCCGTTAATAATGACATGAGGATTCCTTATTTTACTTATAGTGCAATCATGTCGTTTTCTGTTCTTCATCGCGGAGAAGCTTGTATTCGATACTGTCAACCAGCGCCTTCCAGGAAGCGTCGATGATGTTCTCCGATACGCCTATGGTGCCCCAGTGGTGGTTGGCGTCGCGGGATTCGATCAAAACACGAACCTTGGCGGCGGTGGCGGCGCGGGGATTAACCACGCGCACCCGGTAATCCACCAGTTGCATCTCATTGATGCCGGGGTAATGCGGCATAAGTGCTCGACGCAAGGCGCCGTCCATGGCGTTCACCGGGCCATCACCCTCGGCAACCCGATGTTCAGCGTGGCCGTTAACATGGATTTTGACGATGGCCTCGCTGACCGGAAATTTGCCGTTTGATCGCGAAATAACCATGCGGTAATGGTCCAGCTCGAAAAATGTGTGATAGTTGCCCAAAAACTGCCGCACAATAAGGTCAAAACTCGCTTCGGCAGCCTCAAACTGATAACCTTCGTTTTCAAGTTCCTGCACATGTTTGAGTATTTTTCGGACAATAACGCTATCCTGCACCAAGGCAAGTTTCTCGCTTTTGGCCAGCAGATTGGACGTGCCTGACAGCTCGCTGATAATCACACGACGACTGTTTCCCACCGCCTCAGGTTCGACATGCTCGTAGCAACGGTTGTTGCGCTGAACGGCATGCACATGCATGCCCCCTTTATGAGCAAAACTCGATACGCCCACGTAAGGTTGATTAAGCGGCAGGTTTAAATTGGCCATGTCATAAACATAACGCGATGTTTCCGTCAGTTTTTTGAGATTATCATCATTGAGACAGACTCGCCTCATTTTCAACGCAAGATTGGGAATGATAGCACACAAATCCGCATTGCCGCTGCGTTCGCCGAAACCGTTGATGGTCCCCTGCACTTGAATCGCGCCCGCCTCGACAGCAGCCAGGCTATTGGCAACAGCCAATCCCGTATCGTTATGGCAATGGATGCCCACAGGAACATCGACTTTTTTTACAACTTCACTAACGATATTTGTAATCTGCCCGACAAGCATACCGCCGTTGGTATCGCAAAGAATCAATCGCTGCACCCCCGCCTCGGCGGCGACCTGGAGTACTTTCAACGCGTAATCGGGATTTTCCAGGTAACCATCAAAAAAATGCTCTGCATCGAAAAATATTTCGCGAGTGCGGCTTTGAAGAAATCGTATCGAATCCTGGACCATTATAAGATTTTCATCGAGTGAGGCGCGCAATACTGTCTTGACCTGCATATCCCAGGCCTTGGCGACCACGGTCAACACAGAGGCGCGGCACTTTTTTAAAGCCGCCAGCCCAATATCCTCCGAAGGGTTAACGTCTTTCTTACGAGTCATGCCAAAAGCGACTATGCGGCTGTTTTTCAGTTTGAGCGAACGAACTTTACGGAAAAAAGCCTCGTCCTTGTCGTTACTTAGAGGATAACCGCCTTCGATATAGTCCACGCCAAGTTCGTCAAGCTTGGTCGTGACCATTAGTTTGTCCTCCAGGGAAAAGGCTACTCCTTCCGCCTGGGCACCATCTCGCAGGGTGGTGTCATAAATCTCCACTTTGGCAACCACCGAAGATTGTTCCTTAGTATTTGTCATTTATAGAGTTACCTTTATTTCAGCCAAGTTCCCACCTGCCGGAGGCATATCGTTGTCGCCGAACTATTCTTAGCTATAATGTGTATGATACCTTATTATAAACTATCTTTATAGCAGAAGATGAGCAAGAAACCAATACTCCCGTTAAATGAAGCTGCTTTGGTGTGTCAGGCACGTGAGGGTGACAGAGAGGCAGTACGTATATTGCTGGAACGGCATTGGAACTGGCTTAAAGGCTTAACCTACAGTGTCTTAGGTAATAAACATGATATGGAGGACGCCCTCCAGGACTTATGTGTGCTTGTGCTGGATAAAATTGCAACATTGCGGGAACCGGAGCGTTTTCGCGGCTGGCTGGCAACTGTAGCCCGCAATAATGCTTTGGCGCACCGCCGGGCTAGACAGCTTCAACCCCGGTCGCAATCCGACGAAATGGATATTTTGCAACCTACTTCCAATGGAACTTTATTGGATAAAATAGCGATCAAGGAGGATGCACAACGTTTGTTGACGGCATTGGATGGTCTTCCGGAAAAATACCGTGAAGTTTTTATCCTCAAACATATTCAGGATTTAAGCTATGCCGACATCGCCGAACTACTGGATATAGCGGTTACCGCAGTGCAAATTCGACTGGTTCGCGCCCGTCGAATGATCGCTAACTCTCTAGCAGGTCGGCCCAACAATAAGGTGCCCCGAACGTGAATTCAAATCATCTGGAACAACTTATCGGCAAGCTGCTGGACAGCGAAATCACCCCGGCGGAAAAACAACTGCTCGATGCGGCGATAGAGAAACACCCCGAATTATTAAATCACATAGATAAAATGGGGCAATTATCGGATGCAACGCAGCAAACTCTACGTCAAGAAGTTATCGAAAAGGGTAAAAGTTTCGATGAGATATTCAGCCGGGCACTAACAGTAAAGCGGCCACAATCACGCCATCGACGCCTCCGCCTGCACCCGGCCATACACGTAATGGCGACTCTGGCGGCGGGTTTTTTGCTGGGTTTGATAACTTATGGCCTGTTCGATGCGTGGAAAACCAAAATCCAGGCTTCGAATATTAATCCCCCACAGGTTATCGTTGAAAAACCTGCCGAAACCATAACTGATGAACAATCGGCTCCCATTCCATCACCCAAATTTCTACCGGCGCCCGGACCCTTTTATTACACGGACTCTCAAGGTAATATCCGGCCGATCTATCCCATCCTGCCAACGCCGGAAAATAACGTGGAAAATGCCGAATACACCGGCGAATAATAGTGTTTTCAAGCCGACATTATAATTTGACGTTTTCATTCCACCGATACTACGATTATTATATACAGAAACATCCCTTAGGAGCCTTATTATGAAAACGTCAGTATGCCTTTCTCTTTTGAGTTTGCTTCTATTGATTTGCGTCAACTCATTGACCGGCCAAACGGCGTTAGAAACTCAACCCGAACCGGTTGATCCATCCAATCCTCCGATGGAATCCGATACTCCTTCCCTGAATCAACTACCTCCGGAACTGGCCACACCGTCGCAACTGAGTGAGGAAACAGAGTACCCTGAAGGTCAACCTTATATCGGCGTCAGAGTGGATCATCGGCCATTGCCACAATTACTAATTAAACACCTGGGTCTGGAGGAAGGCCAGGGAATTATCATACAAAACATTCAACGTGATGCTCCCGCGGATAAAGCCGAGTTGGAACGTGATGACATCATCCTGTCGTATGAGGGTGAAACCATCACTGACAGCGAACAATTTGTTCAACGCATTAGCGAGGGACATATCGGTCAGGAAGTTAATATGATGATACTGCATCTCGGCCACCGCAAAAGCGTATCGCTGAAATTGGCGGCCCAAGCGGATTTCATCGACCGTGATGACCAGGAGGACTGGAAATATCCCTTCCGACTTACGGGGCAGATGGAAAGGCTCAATCCCGTGGGAGACGCCTGGCGCGGTGTGAATGTGGGGATCGATCCTTCAGAGACGTTCAACGATTATCTGCGCAGTCTGGATAACATGACGTACGCCTATCGCAGTGAGGACGGTTTGGAGAATTTTGAAGTTACGATTGAAGGCGATCCCTTCCGCAATAAAGTGGAAATTGTCGTTCGCACGGACGAAGAAGAATTTCGCACCACCGCCGATGAAATGTATATCCTGCCGGAGGAATATCAGGACGCCGCCCGTAACGCACTGAACATCGCACGGGCGAGCTTTCTGCGAATCGGCCCGGACGGCCCGCCCCCGGCCCGGATGTGGTTACGCAATCCTTATCTTTTTCGCGTTCCGGAGGACACCAACCCCGCTACTCGCCAACTCATCGCGGAAATGGAGACGGAAATCCAAGTACTCCAACGCCGCCTGGTGGAATTGGAACGAGAAATCGAATACCTGCAGAATCAATTGCACAATACCCCGCAGCCAACTCCACCGGAGTCAATCCCATAAGATAGTATATCGCTCAATTTCCACCGAACAAATACAACAAATGAACAGACTGTGATAATTTAAATTCACTCCCCCTTCATTAATTCCACCACTTCCGCAGCCGTCTCGGCGTTGGTCAGCGCCCTGCAGAACGACTTTGATTGTGATAAC
>JAFGBA010000223.1 GCA_016933395.1 Sedimentisphaerales bacterium
GGTTGGCATCCATTTTATGCCAATCCCTTATGTTGAAGTTAAAAAAAACCGTTTTTGTATTGACGAACGGTTTTTGTCATAGATACGAAGCTGTCACCCTGAGTGCAACGAAGGGTCTCTCTTGAAAGAGAAAAAGAGAGATTCTTCACTACGCTCAGAATGACACATATACAACACCAAGGTTTTGTTAGAGGCTTTTAATCTCCTTGAGCACTTCGGCCAAACGTTCGGGGGTGGTGATTTCCTCGATGGAGGCGGGGTCGGCGTCCCAGCGAAGGACGCCGATGAACAGGCGGAAGCGGTCGATGTGCCAGCGGAAATACGTCACCAGCCAGGCGTTCTCGCCTTTTTCGAGCAGTTCGATGCTGACGGGAATGGGCCGCTTTTCCAGCCAGTCTTTTTCACCATACTGCGTGGGCAGGGTCGTGGTGAAATTAAAAACCTTGAGGTTTTCGGGATCGAATTTCTCCGGATCATCCGAGAAAATATAAACCGGCCGAAAATCGCCGGTCGGATCGGCGCAGTGGATGTAATCGTTATACCACAGCACCCAGCGATTATCCCGGCGATGAACCGAGCAGGATTCCGCGGGGGCGCGCCGGGGATTTTGGAGAATATATTTGGCCTCGCTCCACGTTTGCATGTCGCGGCTGGTGACGACCTGGAGGCCGCCGTAATTAAAACTGAAGTAGAGATAAATGGTTCCATCGTCGCCGTAACGCACAAACGGGTCGCGGCCCTGAGCGGTTTTAATGGCGCCGCCGAGCCATTTGGTCCAGGTTTCCAGATCATCCGACGCGGCATAGGTCAGCACGCCGGGCGTATTGCGGCCGCAGGCCATATAGAACATGTAGAATTTATCTTTCCATTTCGTGACGAAGGGCGCCCAGATGTGTTCGTTTTCCCATGGCTGGTCGCCCACCGCCAAGGGCATGCGGTGGCGAATCCAATGACGCAAGTCCGCCGTGCTGGCGTGGCCGAACGAAATCTCGTTGCCCGACTCGCCGCAGCGTTCCTCCGGCCGACCATCGATGTGGAATAGGTGATACCGGCCATCGTGTTTGATGACGCTGAAATCCTTCACGTAGCCGCCCGGCGGAGCGTAGCCGGCCTCCAAAAACGATTGCGGAGGAAAATAAAATTCGTTGCGATAGACGTTGAACCGCTTGCAGAAATCGGCGATCTCCTGCTCGCTGTAAAGCGGTTTGACCTCCTCACCGGCGACAACCTCGGCGATGAGAAGCAGCAGAGAAAACGATAGAAAAATAGTTTTGAACATAATTATCCCTTCCGTTGTTATGTAAAATATCTGTGACCCACGCGGTTATGAAATCACATGATGGGTCGAAGATACATCCTACATTTCACTCCGCTAACCGTTCGTAGCGGATGACGGCTTTCCAGAACGTAGTACAAGCGTCCTCGCTTGTGATTTTTAATCTCAACCGGGGCCGGTTGAGCTACTTCACTCCGCCAGGCGTTCGTAGCGGATAACGGCTTTCCAGACGCCGGTGACGCGTTCGCGGGGAAGCATCGCGGGCGGGTATTTCTGGTTGCGGGGCTGGAGGCGGATGACGCCGCCGTCCTCGAAGTACACCCGCTTGAAGGTGGTCTCGTAGGGATCGGTCATGCGGACGAAGCAGTCATCGCCGCCGGCGACGTCGGCCGCGGGCGAGAAAATAATGATGTCACCCTCGTGGTACTTCGGCTCCATCGAGTCGCCCACCACGACCACAGCGAAAGCGTTGGGATCGTGCAGGTCGGGGCAGCGAACGTAGTCGTCAGCGCCGCCCGGCGGATAACCTTTGTCGTCGTAGTCGTTGGGGTAGCCTGCGGTAACATTGTTAATCACGGGGATAAGCCGCCCGGCGGTGACGGGGGCGGTGTGGTTGTCGGCTGGCGCCGACAGGTCGGGCAGGCACACTTCCTTGGGCAGCTTTAATTCACCCGTATCGAGCAGCTTGCGGATGATGGCCCGCCACTGCTGGTTTTCGGCCACTTGTTTCTCGAACGCTTCACGCACATCGGCGGGCATCTTCTCCAAGTGGGCAATGCGGATCAGCAATCCCGGCTCGAACTTCAGCAACTGTTCCAACTTCGTTAATAGTTCATCGCCGGGCGGGTTTTTGACCTTGCTGTTCTCGATGGTCGAGAGGTACGGCTTGGAAAATCCCGTGCGGCGACTGACTTCATCGAGTGTCAGTTTCAGTTCATCACGTCGGTTACGAATGATTTCACCCAAGGACATGGCTTTTACCTCATTTCTTTGAGTCCTGGTTAAAACCCCGGATGACAATCCGGGGTCGAACGCCCTGTGCATATTTGTACATCTTGTCCATTCGACCCCCAACTTTCGTTGGGGACTGAGTTCCGTAACACAAGCATCCTCACTTGTGATTTTAATCGTCCGTTTGTTTGGATTGTAGAATCTCAATCAGGGACGGTTTAGCCACTTTTAAGTTAACCATAACTACTTGTATATACTACATAAAGTTATATATGCAAATTAAAATATGAAATTTATTAATTATTTATCGAATTTTATTTGCATTATTATTAATATAGTGTATATTATTATAGTGTTAAATGGCTATCTAACTTATATATATTAATAATAACATACACAGGACACTTTTATGCCATTTATTCGCCGTGAGCCGCAGGGTGCGGTAATAACAGCATATCATGTATGAATTGGGAGGTTTTATGCCTTTTCAACACCTGGAAAGTGAGTATCTGCCGGCGGTCAACGTCACCGAACGGTTCATCCGGGAACAGTCACGGGATCGGCTGCACCTGCTGCGGGATGAAGATCTGCAACTGGCAAAACCTTACCTGCAATCCGATCTTACGCTGATGGAGCTGGCGCGACTGACGGGCGTGGAGAGACGGCAACTTACCCGGCGATTGCAGCGGCTGCTGCAAGGACTGGCGGATGACCGCTACATCACCCTGCGGCGATACGGCGATGTGATCGAGCCGCGACTCATGGCGATCGGTTACGAGCGGTTCATTTGCGGCGACAGTTACCAAACTCTCGCCCGGCGGCACAAGTTGAGCGTGTGGCGTGTTCGCCGGCTGTGCCGCCAGCTCGAAGCGTTCATTGATGAACGAAGGATTTAATTTTTTGCCACTGATTACACTGATGAACACAGATAAGAATTTGATAGCAGATGTTATCCTCCCCTGTCACCCTGAGCGCAGCGAAGGGTCTCTCTTAAATGAGAAAGAGAGATGCTTCGCTTTGCTCAGCATGACATTCGGACGATTTACTCACAAAAAATCCAATCAGTGTTCATCAGTGAAATCTGTGGCTAAATATTTTTTGTAATCAATGACAAAACAAAAAAGGAGTGATTTATGCCGACGTACACCTTGGAGAAGACGTTTGAAACGGCCGTATGCGATTCGCCCAACGTGCGGCTACTGGGAGAATTTTTCGGGCTGGACACGCAGAGGCCGCGGCGGGTGACGGTGCTGGAGCCGAAACATATTACCGTCAATCCGGGCGACGTGGTGTTCATCACCGGTTCCAGCGGCGGCGGCAAGAGCGTCATGCTGCGATTACTTTCCGAACGCATGGAAGGAGCAGTGCATCTTGACAACGTGGAACTGCCCGATGATCGGCCGCTGGTGGATTGCATGGATGGGCCGCTGGATGAGGTGACGTGCTGGCTGAGTATGGTGGGCCTGAGCGATGCGGCGGCGATGCTGCATCGGCCGTGCGAGCTTAGCGAGGGGCAACGGTATCGGCTGCGACTGGCCCTGGCGTTGGCGAAAAAACCGAAAGTGATCTGCATCGACGAGTTCTGCAACTCACTTGACCGTGTCGCGGCCGCCATGGTCGCCTGGAGCATTCGCAAATTCGCCGACAAATATGAAACGACGTTCCTGGTCGCGTCGGCCCATGACGATATCCTCGAAGACCTTTCGCCCGATGTTATCGTCATCAAACACCTCGGCGGCACGTGCGACGTGGTGTATCCGTGTAAACTGGAATAAACAACAACTTTAACCACGAAGGACACGAAGAGTTTAGCGCGGCATAGCCGCAACCAAACGTGGAGTATTGTTCTATTTCGAAAAACATAGTAGTATCCCTCTTTTACCCATTACAACAAA
>JAFGBA010000224.1 GCA_016933395.1 Sedimentisphaerales bacterium
CTCGAGGCTTTCCACACGAGTGAAGAAAATAATTGAAACGGTTTCCTATGCCCTTTTCGCCGCATAATAAATGGCTAAACCACACATATTCCAACTTCGATGGTTATTATCTCGAGCAGAGCTTGAAGCCATGGATGGCGATAGCGTATTCATATGGGGTGTTGATGAAGGATTGGTAAAAAAAGATTCGGTTGAGGCGATAGAACTTGACGAAGTGTTGGTTGATGGCGCAAAGGCGATGGCCACATTGAAAAACAATGGCCAGCCGATAACGGATCTGGTTTTTCATTTTGAGCTTCATGACGGAGTATGGCGACTTGATCTTGAAAAAATCATGCAGTCCGTTGAGAAGGCATTTGCGGATCTTCGCCAAAAAACAAAAAAGGATAAAGTTGGAGTTGCGGTGCTTCTTTTGGAAAAAACACATGACTGTGATATTCCCCCTCAAATTATTTGTGGTCCTTTGAAATAATATATTTTACATGGGATGATTCGATTAGATGAGGAATTAGTTTGCACGTATTTACATTTAACTGTGGTTAGTTTTTAAGATATAGTTTGAAAGTCATTCCCTGATATGTACCCCCTCATAGTAATAGGCGTCTCTTTAATATTATTAGTCATCCTCCTGCGTCTGAAGGTCCGCATGGGCCTTTCCATGCTTATCGCCTCGGTTCTGTCGGGCGTCCTGCTCCTGGTCACGCCCAAGGAACTCGCCGCCGCCCTTGCTACCGAATGGCGCGACGTTGCCTTCGGCACAGCCGGCTGGTACGACCGCCTCGGCAAAACTACACCCTGGCTGGTGGTTACCCTGTCCTCGCTGCTCATCTTTGTCAACGCCCTTGGCCAAATCATGCAGGAAATCGGCCTTTCCGGCCGCATCGCTCCGGCCATGCAGCGCCTCTTCCGTTCCCGCCGCTTGGCCCTCGCTGCTATCCCCGCCCTCATGGGCCTCTTGCCCACCCCCGGCGGCATCATGCTCAGCGCCCCTCTTATCAAAACTCCCGGCGAACAGATGGGCGTGTCCAACTCACGTCTCGCGGCCATCAACTTCTTTTTCCGCCACGTATGGGAATCCGTTTGGCCGCTTTTCCCCGCCGTCCCGCTCATTCAGGGTCTGGTGGGTGTCTCCGCCTGGCAAATATTCCGCTATAATGTCGTGATTTTAATCGTAGCCGTTATCAGCGGCGTCATCTTCATGCTCCTCCCGGCCCTGCCCGGCGAACGCCAACAATTCACGCAAAAAGCCTCTTACCGGGAAAGCATAAAAACCTTCATGCAGGCCCTTTGGCCCATCATCCTGACCGCTACCCTATGGGTCACCCTCGGCCTGCCGCCCGTCGTCGGCATCCTCATCTCGATTTTCATCCTCATTTTCGCCTATCGCATCCCCTCCCCCCGCGCCAAAGAAATCTTCAAAGCCACCTGCAAACCCGACCACTTCCTCCTCGTTCTCGGCGCCCTCATGTTCCGCCTCAACCTCAACGCCGCCGATGCGGTACAAGTCATCGCTAAATTCCTCACCGACGCCCACATGCCCGTCATCGCCATCATCTTCATCCTGCCCTTCATCGTCGGCTTCCTCACCGGCCTCAGCATGCCCGCCGTCGCCACCACCGTCCCGCTCCTGCTGGTCTTCATCGGCACCGGCGACGAAGCCATCCTCGCCCTCGAACGCCTCGCCTACGCCGGCGTCATCTGCGGCTGGCTCATCAGCCCCATCCACCTCTGCTTCGCCTTGTCCATGTCCTACTTCAAGGCCCCATACCTGCGATTACTCGCCTGGGTCATCGGCCCCGTCATCTGCATCGCCGCCGTTACCCTCTACCTCGCCTGGCGCGCCCAAACGTGACGCGGGCATCCTGCCCGCGAGCCTTCGATCGCCAACCCTTTTATAATGCGAAAAAGTCCTATGAGTGACTCTGTAATTCCCACACGACACAGTCATTCCCGCGCAGAGCTTGTCCTCGACCTGATCGGGGATGGGAATCCAGGGGGATATGTTGGTTCTCAGTATGTGTACAGACACTGTAAACCCTATACGCAACAATCATTGAATTGATTGTCTGAATCCCCCAAAACTGAAGGCGCTGGGACTCGAACCCAGGACCCACGGCTTAAAAGGCCGTTGCTCTACCAACTGAGCTACACCTCCGTCGAGCCGTCATTATGGCAACTCGAAACCCTAACTATAGAACTTAACAAAAAAATCGTCAAGGGCGCATTTTAAACAAGGAAGGGATTATAGGGTAATCAAGTGGGCGATGATGGCCATAATCACGGCAACAAGGATGAGAAATCCGATAATCGTCGCGAATAACAGGATGACTTCCCGCACAAACAACCTCAGCCGGAACTCGTCCAGTTTGATGGCCTTGTAAACCAATGCAATACAAAAACTGATGGGCAACGCCCATAGCAATCCGGCGGGGGTTGTGGACACCTCCAGCGGTTTCAGCAACACTTGGCCTAAAAGAGCGATCGTCAGCAGATTCGCCATTTATTGACCCTCCGCGGGGCTTGCCGGAAGTGGCGTAACGGATTGCGTGCCTTTTTCGGCTCGGCCGATGATGTCCAGAAGGGCCAACACATTCAAGCCACCGGCGATTCCGGTATAAACCAGGCCAAAATCCACGCCTCGACCGTAAACCGCGAAAGTGGAAGGATTAATGCCCGTCGTTGTCAATCGGCCGATGTCAATATAGTGGACCAGCGTGCCGATCAGTCCCGGCAGACCCGAACACAATTGGCAAACCCAGGCGAATTTGGAAACATGCCAACCCAACACCCAGCTACCGCCCAGGCATACGCCCAGAACCAGGGTGGCGGTTACCCCGAAAAAGATGAACAATCCGCGTCGGGGCATACCCAGCAGCCAGTGCCCGCCGCCGGGAATCAGCCAGCCGACCACACAGGCGGAAATATAACGCGATACCGGAACTGCATCAGATTTTGACGCCATTGCTTACTCTCTTACTCACAGGCAGTTAGAATCAATCGGCTAACCATAACTACATTCCTGCCTCCCGTCAAGAGCGATTCTGAGTCCATTCATACACGCTTTGTTAAAATTCATAAATAATAAGCTTGCTATTTTACTTATAGAGTTGTTAATATTACCCATAATAGGGATTATTTGTTCACCAAACTTAGCTCAGGTTTAACTAACCAAGGAGGCAATTTATGAATTATGTAAAATTCTATTTGGGAGTGGTTTTGATTGCAGCTTTTTCCAACGGAATCTGGGCCACCGATTATTTCGTAGATGGTGCGAATGGAAATGACAGTAACTCTGGCACTGTTCCTGCGGCGGCGTTTTCCACCATCCAGCGCGGTATTGAAGCCGCCCAGGATGGAGATGTTGTGATTATTTGCGATGGCGTATATCAAGGTGATGGTAATCGTGACATTTCATTTATGGGTAAAGCAATAACGGTTCAAAGCCAGAAAGGACCGGAGGGGTGTATCATTGAATGTCAGGGAAATGTACTTGAACCACACACGGGTTTTATTTTTAACTTGAATGAAGGCGAGGGCTCGGTTTTGCATGGCGTCACCATTAAAAATGGTTATCAAGAAAACGGAGGCGCCCTTCAGTGCATTGAAGCGAGCCCCAGCGTGGCTTATTGTCGTTTTATAGACAATAACGCCGGTTATGGAGGCGGAGCGGTTTATTACGAAAGTGCTTCGCCATATTTTGTGGCATGCGATTTTGCTAACAATGAAGCTGTAAATCGAGGCGGAGCCGTTTATAACAATGGGGATTCCTGCGAAGGCGTATTCGTCCATTGCCGGTTTGAACAGAACATAGCGGGTTCTTATGGCGGAGCCGTTTTCAACGCGAAAAATTCATATCATTGGTTCAACAATTGTCTTTTTACCAACAATCGCGCTGTTAGTATGTATGGTGGGGGAATTTATAATTGGGATAATGCAGGAGGTGTTCTGGAGAACTGTACGTTTGTGCACAATCGGGCCTCAAAAATGGGTTCGGCTCTGCGTAATGCCGGCTTGTATTTCCCAACTGTAATTATAACCAATTGCATTTTTTGGAATAATTACAACGACGACGGAGATATTCAACAATTACATAACAGAGATACTATTCCCCTGGTGAGTCATTGCTGCATCCAATATAGCGGCGGTAGCGGAAGTGGTTGGAATAGTGCACTTGGTCAGGATGAAGGTGGGAATCTGGCCGATAATCCACGTTTTGCTTCGGGTCCGGAGGGAGACTTTTATTTGAGTCAAATTGCTGCGGGTCAATCATTAACCAGTCCTTGTGTCGATGCCGGCAGTGATACCGCAGACGCACTGGATTTGTCCCTTTGCAGTACGCGAACGGATCATGAACCGGATGCAGGCCAAGCGGATATAGGTTTTCATTCGATGTGCTATTCGTGCGTAGAGGAACTGGCGGGCCATTACCTTCGTCAAGCAATAGAAATCAAACATCAGGCACAGCAACAATTGAGCCAGGCGATAGCCATGGAAAATCGAGCTATTGCCTTGCTGGGACATAGTGGTCATGGCAATCAAGCCAAGCATAAAGCTAAGCCCCAAATATTGGTTGCATTAGGACAGGAGCTTCGTTCTTACCGGCTGATTTCCCGTAGCATCGACAGATTGATCGAAGCATTGGGACATTTGGATCCTGATGGGCCGGTACCGGCGGTTGCTGAAGTAGATGAGGCCGCCGAAGAAGTTTGGCGTGCTGATGCCAATGGCGACGGCATCGTGAATATCCTGGATTTTTCGCTTATCATGAATCACTGGCTTGAGTCGCCTTCTGATGAATAATGTTACCAACTTTAGGATGCCGAATCATTCGCAGCCCCACATTTTGTGGGGCTTTTTATTGGTTTTTAGTTCGTTTGACGACGACAATTTATGGCGATATAATACTGTACTTGGCTTTTTAACTTGTTTTTTAACAAAAGGTTACGACGCCCCTGGGTTATCGAGGGGCGAATTTATTTATGAGCACGCAATTACAAGCCGCCCGGAAGGGTGAGATTACCGATGTGATACGCTATGCGGCTAAAAGGGAGCCGATCGGGGCGGAGGCTATCGCCAGGGAATTGGCCGCGGGGCGTCTGGTCATCCCGGCCAATAAAAACCATCTTGCCGGCAAGCTCAAACCTTGCGCCATCGGCCGAGCCGTGACCACCAAAATCAACGCCAATATTGGCGCATCGCCCCTTGATAGCGACGACATCACCGAACTTCACAAACTCGAAGTCGCCCTCAAGCATGGGGCCGACGCTGTCATGGACCTCTCCACCGGGGGCGACGTGGACCGCTGCCGCTGCAACCTCATCGAGCATTCCACCGTCCCGCTGGGTACCGTGCCGCTGTATGAGATGATTATCCACAAGCCTGTTGAGGAACTCACCTACGATGATATCCTAACCACCTGCTGCAAACAGGCCAAGCAGGGGGTGGATTTCTTCACCATCCATGCCGGTGTACTTCGCGAGCATCTGCCGCTGTTGGATAGTCGCATCGCCGGTATTGTCAGTCGCGGCGGCTCGCTCCTGGCTCACTGGATGAAGCATCACAACAAACAAAATCCGTTTTATGATGTTTTCGATGACCTGTGCGACATTATGGTCGAATACGATGTATGTTTTTCTCTGGGCGACGGTTTGCGGCCGGGTTGTCTGGCCGACGCAACTGATGAGGCCCAGATTGCCGAACTCCGCACTCTTGGCGAACTTACCCGCCGGGCGTGGGACAGGGGCTGTCAGGTGATGGTGGAAGGCCCCGGCCACGTACCGTTCAACCAGATCGCCTATAACATGAAGATTCAAAAGGAAATCTGCGCCGGCGCCCCATTTTACGTACTCGGCCCGCTGGTGACGGACGTCGCCCCCGGCTACGACCATATCACCAGCGCCATCGGCGCGACGGCGGCCGCCTATTATGGTGCTTCGTTTCTATGCTATGTTACACCGCGGGAACACCTCGGCCTGCCCACCCTCGATGATGTTCGCCAGGGCGTCATTGCCTACCGCATCGCCGCCCACGCCGCTGATGTGGCCCTGGGCCTGCCCGGCGCCCGCGACTGGGACGACGACGTCAGCCGCGCCCGAGCCGACCTCGACTGGCAAAAACACCTCTGCCTCTCACTTGACCCCGAAACCGCCCGCCGCATGCACGACGAGAAAAAACTCGCCGATACCGACCATTGCACCATGTGCGGCAAAGACTGGTGCAGCGTGCGTCTATCCAAACGCCTCCGCCAGCCCACAGCTTAAAATCATTGCCAATTCCCATCTTTAGCCGTAATATCCTTATCTATGGCCCGTGAACGTGTTATCAGTCCGGAACTGCAAGATGAAGAGGAGCAGCGGTACGATTTGACCCTGCGGCCGCAGCGGCTGGATGAATGTATCGGTCAGGAAAAGCTGCTGGAGAAGATTCGTATTGCCCTTTCGGCTGCAAAAGGACGTGGTGAACCGGTCGAACACATACTGCTCCACGGCCCGCCGGGACTGGGCAAGACCACCATCGCCCATGTTATTGCCCACGAGATGGACGCCCATCTCAAGGCCACCAGCGGCCCGGCCCTGGTTCGCCCCGGCGACCTGATGGGCATCCTCACCAACCTCCAGCGCGGCGATGTCCTGTTCATCGATGAAATCCACCGTCTGCCCGTCATCGTCGAGGAATTCATCTATTCGGCGATGGAGGATTTCAAGGTCGATTTCACCGTCGATTCCGGCATGCACGCCAAGACCATCAACATCCCCCTCCAGCCCTTTACCCTGATTGGGGCGACTACGCGGGCAGGGCTGATTAGTGCCCCCATGCGGGCAAGGTTCGGAATCAGCCACCACCTGGAATTCTGGTCGCCTGAGCATTTGCAACAAGTCATCGCTCGTTCCGCCGGCAAGCTGGGCCTGACGTCGGACGATGACGCCCTTGACCTGCTCAGCCGGTGCAGTCGTGGCACACCCCGCATCGCCAATCGCTTGCTCCGCCGCGTGCGGGATTACGCCCAGGTGCACGGCGATGGGCGGATTACCACGGCCATGGCGAAGGCCGCCCTGAAAATCGAGGAAATCGACCCCCTGGGCCTGGACCGTCTGGACCGCGCCCTCTTGAAGTGCCTGATTACCACCTACACCGGCGGCCCGGCCGGTATCGAAGCACTCGCCGCCACCCTTGGCGAGGAACGTGACACCCTTGAAGATGTTGTCGAGCCATACCTGCTGCAAATCGGCTTCATCGCCCGCACCCGCCAGGGTCGCACCGCCACCACCGCCGCCTACCAACATTTCAACCTCACTCCACCCGCACCCAAATCAACCCCCCAGGAAGATATATTGTTTTAAGTTTATCCGTATTAAGAAGTTATGGCACATTTCTAGTACCCCCTGTTTCCGAGGCCTTGACGATTTAAACCGAGCCGATGCTCGTAAATTCTTTACCAAGCACTACCGCAATTTCGCGCTCGGTTTTCATATCAGTAGGGGAGACTATAAAGTTCATAACAGCTTGAATTCATGATAGTTATGATTTGATAGAAGTCGTAAGTCAAATATATATTTTGCGCCACGAAAATACTAATAATACTAGTAAATAAATACATATCGTTAGATTTACTGAAAGATATAAAACCTTAAATTACAATCGATTGTATAATAATATTTTATAAATAAGTAATCATTTACATTAGAATGATGGTCTTGGTCGGCATGAAA
>JAFGBA010000225.1 GCA_016933395.1 Sedimentisphaerales bacterium
ACTGCGGATGAGAGGAGTCGAACCTCCACGAGCGTAAGCCCACAGGCACCTGAAGCCTGCGCGTCTGCCAATTCCGCCACATCCGCGACGAAACCAGGATTTTACCGCTATTATAACACCTGTCAATACGCCGCCATTTACCTAAAATGATATCACAACTAATTGATATAAAAAAAGATACGAAAATGTTGGTTATCCTACAATCTTTGAGGCGTTTGAATTCCCAGCAATCCCAGCCCGTGGCTGATGGTGCGAGCCGTCAGCAGGCATAACATCAAGCGGGTCGGGCGAACCTCCGGCGGAGCCTGTAAAACAGGACAATTGGTGTAAAATCCGCTAAATGCCTGAGATAACTCGAATAAATAGGTGGTTAAAACATGGGGGCGAAGATCACGGGCCACGGTCTCGACCACTTCACCATAACGCAAGAGGCGTTTGGCCAAGGCCAACTCATCCGGCTCCGTAAGCGCTAGATATTTTACGTCCGATAATAACTTGGCCTCATCCACCTCGCCTTTGCGGAAAATGCTACGAATCCGAGCAAAAGCATACTGCAAATAGGGAGCTGTGTTGCCTTCCAGCGAGAGCATACGATCCCAACTGAAAACATAGTCTTTGACCAGATCGTTGGATAGGTCGGCGTATTTGACCGCGCCGATGCCGACGGCCTGGGCGACTTGCTGTTTTTCCTCGTCAGACAAATCAGGATTTTTTTCCTCGACCACCTTGCGGGCACGAGTTACGGCCTCATCGAGCAAATCCTTGAGTTTGACATTCTCGCCGGAGCGGGTCTTGAAAGGTTTGTTGTCTTCGCCGAGAACTGTACCGAAAGGAACATGATCCAGGGTAACATCCTCCCCCGCCCAGCCGGCCTGCCGTACGCACGCGAAAAGCATCTGAAAATGCAGCTTTTGCCGCAAATCCGTCACATAAATGACCCGTTTTGCGTGTAATTCGTCAATTCGATAGCGAATCGCGGCCAAATCCGTCGTGGCGTACAGATACGCCCCATCGCTTTTCTGCACGATCATCGGCAGCGACTCCCCGTCTTTATTTTTAAATCCTTCCAGAAATACGCACTGCGCCCCATCCGACTCATGGCAATCCACATTCGGATTTTCCTGCAGGGCCTTAATCACATCCGGTAATTTATCATTATAAAAACTCTCGCCGCGAACGTTTTCTGGTCGTAAAATAACATTCATTCTCTCATATATTCTCTGGCACTCCGAGAGAGTAAGGTGACGCAAACCAAACCATTCAGTATATGCCCATCCAGCTTTTGTACTTTGTAATTTATATGTTAAATTACGTGCTCGCGCTGCAAACTCAGGATCTTCATTAAATCTCTTATTTGCCTGCTTATAAGCTTCTTCTATTTTTTCTAAAGGAACAAATTCGACATAATCGCTATCATCTTCTTTTAACGCTCTTATTAAGTTTTCTTTATTTTTTTCAAGCTCTTCTTCAATTGCAAGCAACATCCCCATCTGTAACCCCCAGTCGCCAATGTGGTTCTGGCGGATGACATTATTCGGGTTACCATACCAGAATTCCAAAACTCGGGCGATGACATCACCGATGATGGTGGAGCGGAGATGGCCGACATGCATTTGTTTGGCGATGTTGGGGCCGGAGAAATCCACGACTGTCTTGGGACCAGCAACGGGGGTGATGCCGAGACGGTCATCGTTGGCGGCTTCGAGGAGGCGGGCGGCGAGCCAGTCGGCGCGGAGACGAAAGTTGATAAAGCCCGGGCCGGCGACTTCCGGCGGCTCGCACATATCGGCCACATCGAGTTTGGCCACGACCTTTTCCGCCAGTTCCCTCGGATTCGCCTTGAGCCGTTTGGCCAGACCCATCACGCCGTTGGCCTGATAATCGCCAAACTGGGGGTTCTGCGAGGGCTTTACCACCGCTGCCAGCACGGAGTCATCAGCAGTAATTTCGGCCATCGCCGTACTTACCCGCTGTTCCAGGATATCACATATCGGCTTCATGGCAGTACCCTAACGATTTGGCCGCTGTCGTCAATCAGGAAATTAAACCACGAACCTCTTCCCGCACCATCTATCCCACCCACCGCATTTAATAGAACTATCCTTTATTTTTCCTGTTGGGGCCAGCGTTTTTCCAAAGCCCCGATGGCATAGCGGATGTTTTTCGCGCAAGCAGGCGGATCATTGCCGATGCGGGGGTCTTGTTCGCTGATTTTAGCCTGTAACTCCAAAGCGTCGAGGGCGCGGCGAACGCGCGCTTCCAGGCCGGGCGGGGGATTGCCCTGCTCCATCAAGCGAAATCCAAAAAAGGCCTCGGCGTATAACCGCCAGACTTCCGTGGTGCGACGAAGCAAATCAAACCGGAAACGCAAATCATCATATTGTTCCGCGGTAAGATGCGGCTTGGCGGCACGAAGACGCGCAAGGCATTCATCGGCCAGGGCGACAGCCTGATCTTTCTCGGCGAGAATGCTTTCGTAAAACTCCGGTGTGGGATCGACAAGCAAATCCTCAGTGCGTTTAAGCTGCTTATCATCCGGCGACCATTTGCTCAAAGAAAACCGCCGCAACCGCGGAAAAGTATAATCATAATCCGGCAGCTTGGAATGATTGGTAAACCCAGAATGATGGGCATACAGGGTTTTATTCACGCATTCAACGGTAGGCCGCAGGGCTTTCTCCACGAACGGAGCGGCTTGCGGGCCATACGTTTTGGCGGTCCATTCCCGCCATATTTCGTCGGCGGTAATGTCAGGTTTTTGCAAAACTCGGTAAAGAGTATAGAGGTTGATTTGATTGGGTGTGTAAAAGGCATCATAGCCGGCGTGGTCCAGACGGGCGTTATAACCGGCCACTTCGGAAAACTGCCGGTCATAGCGCCAGCGCATCAGAAAATATTCAGGATTGCAATACGGAATACGGTTGCGGCCGGTATATTCCGACGAGCAATCGAATTCAATAATCTGCCTGCGACCGGGGAATTTCCCGATGAGAGGATTATGCGGGTAAAAAGGATGCCAATCGTGAGGGATACATTTGGTCTGGATAATAATTTTATCGGAAACTTTTTTCAAACCTTCGTAAAGCCAGGCAAGCTCCTGCGGTTCATAAACGAACGTACGAACAATAAATGTTTTGTCAAATTCCTGATAAACTTCATCCAGGGCGTTTATCAAACGAACAAAGCGATCGGGCATGGATAAATGGGATATAATCTTTTCCTCATCGAAAACCATATAACGGGTCTCATGAAACGTCAGCATAATACCGTCGAATTCGGGAAACAGAGTGTAAACGGCGCGGTATTTATCCTGAATCCAGGCTAATAAGGCGTCGTCATCCAGCCGCACCTTACCACCTTCGAGAAATTGATCGGGAACGAATTCCAGTTCATGAATCCAAATAATGGCCTTCAGATTAAGGCGATGGGCTTCCTGGGCCAGTTGTTGGAGTTCGCGGCCGCGTTTGGAGGGGCGCCAGCCGAAAGCGGAGGACTCGCCATCCGACGGCGCTTTTTCGAGAATATCCGTGGCTCTTTTAATCATCCAATGGGAGAAAACCACGGTGTTGATGTCATATTCACCGGCCGTAGCCATCATTTGGCGAATATAATCGGGCTTCATGGCGTGAAATTGCCACATTTTCCAGGGATACGTCTCGGAGGCCGAAACATAAGCGGAGAACAAACACACCAGAATGATAATAAGCAACATTTTTCCTAATCGCGACATTCGACTTTTTCCTTTCCATATCCCTTTTTCATCTTTACCCATCCTGCCAAACATGGCAGCACCCTAACAAATTAGCCGCTGCCGTCAACCAGGAAATTAACATCCGTTTTTTTATGCTTCTATCTCCTTACCACCTCTTAACTTAACCGCCGATTAACACTGCCGGTTAGATGTTGACAGACCGTCTTGAGTGGAAGTAGCATTAAGCTATGGGCGTTGACTTAAAGATGTGGGTCATCAATATGTTTTTCTTGCTGGAATTCGCGGTTGGGGCGGATGATTACCCGCAGCACTGCCTGGCCCGGCTGGTCGGCGAAGGCAAGGCCACGCCCCAGGAAGCGGAGAAATGGGCCAATCACCCCACGGGATTTCTCGATGAATTACAGCAGGTTATGGTGAACAAGAAGGAATGAGGACATTGAAAAATGCTACATACTTTCTCAATTTCTTATTTTGAGACTTTGTGAATGAATACATTAAACGAAGACAAATTTAGAGAGATAAGTCCTACTGAACGCGCTTTAATCCGTTGTTTGTTATCGATAAACTTCAAAGGTCGGGATAATATCAAGCATCAGCTTGATTCCGCTTTGGTGCGACGGATTGATGATGATGGCAGCCTGGAATTCAAGATTGTTGATGTGATTCCAGCCGATGTTAGCCAGCGCGTTCCCGTTGAATGTTGGTGCAAAGATATTGATGGCATGCAAATTGAGATATTATTGCATGTGGTCAATGGTATCGTTAATGAATTGGAAATATTTCGCGGAGACGGCGGAACCATACAATTAAAATTCGACACCTTAAAGGAGGTAACCGTTTTTAGTCCGGATGTTCATGATTTGTTACATTGTCCATACGAAATCAAATGAAGTTGCCCAACGGCTGGAATGATTCATCAAATCTTTAGATGGTAGGGCGGGCCGTGCCCGCCTTTTTTATTTGATTGAATGAAAATATCGATTAAAATATTTTGATGCCTAACTATCGCCGCTGGTATCGTGACGGTGGAACTTATTTCTTTACCGTTAAAACATTTCAACGGCAGACTTTTCTATGCGGCTCGTTCGCTCGCTCAGCCTTGCGCCATGCCATTGAACAAACAAGAGCGAAAAAACCATTTTTAATCGTTGGCTGGGCCTTGTTGCCTGACCATATACATGCGATTTGGAAGATGCCTGAGAACGACGAAGATTTTTCTCTCCGTTGGAGCATGATTAAACGTCTTTTTTCTCAACAATGGTTAAAACACCAGCAATCCAATATTGATCGTACGGCACGAATGCGAAATAAACGCGAGTCTGGCGTGTGGCAGCGCCGCTTTTGGGAACATTTAATTCGTGACCAAACCGACATGGCCCATCACATGGATTATATTCACTACAATCCCATCAAGCATGGCTTGGTCAAATGTCCCCACGAATGGCCTCATTCAACGTTTCACCGCTGGGTCAAAGCAGGCGCCTATCGAACCAATTGGTTATGCTCGTGCAAGACAAAGCAAGTTATGCGGCCTCCTTTTATGGATAGCATTAACGATGCAGGAGAATAGCGGCGGGCACGGCCCGCCCTAATTACATGACAAAGGCTGTTCGTCCCGTCAAAATAGTCAAGATCACAGGCTATTTTAGAAAGGAGA
>JAFGBA010000226.1 GCA_016933395.1 Sedimentisphaerales bacterium
TAACACCTTGTCAAAATATCAGTTATGATTAATGCTATTAAAAAACGTGCATAAAAAACAAGAAGTTACAGGATAGTAGTACGAAGAAAGACAAAATATTTAGCTATAGGAAACCATGATCGAAAAGCGAACAGTTATGATATTGGGGGCGGGGGCGAGCATACCTTACGGGTTCCCTTCCGGTTACGGGCTTTTACAAATTGTATGCCGTTGCAACGGCGCTACAATTAATTATAATCCTCCGGGTAATATTAACACATTTCATTCTCTTCCCCCTATAACTGATCTGGTGAAACATGGCATTGACCAAGCTAAATTTCAAAAATTTCTGTACGAATTGGAACACTCTCAAGTTTCTATAGATCAATTCATCGAGCACCGCGGTGAAGAATATTACGATTTAGGCCGCCAAGCAATCGCAATCGCTCTCTTGCGACTTGAAAACGAAACACGTCTGTTTAGACAAGACGCGCGTGTAAGATTTTCCAATTCGGACGAATCCCACGCTAATAGCTGGTATCAATTTTTATGGTCTCGCATGATAAGACCGAAATTTTCATTTGATGATTTTGATCAAAACAAAATATCCTTCATCACTTTTAATTATGACCGTTCCCTGGAGCATTTTCTTTTCGAGGCGTTAAAATGGAATTCAGGCAAAACCAACGAAGAATGCGCCACCAAGCTCGAGAAAATCGATATCGTCCATGTTTATGGAAGCCTTGGGCCTCTTCCATGGCAGGACAAAGAAAATGGCATCCCCTATCAGAGTCAGTGGCATGAGGCTTATCGGAAGTCATATGCAAATATTGATTTAATGCGCAGCGACAACTCATTAAACAATCATTTTGAAAAAGCTCACAGATTACTGGCCCAAGCAGAGCGAATTTATATCCTCGGCTTTGGCTTCGACCCGATAAATCTAGCTCGCTTGGAGCTTGATAAACATGTTAAACAAGATATAATTTATGCGACAACACAGGGTCTTGCGGCAGATGATTTAACCCGCATCAAGAATATAATGTGCTTAATAGGAGTTCCTGTTATAAAGGGTTCCCGCAAAACGGATATCTATAGTTTTTTATATGAACATGTAATCCTGGAATAAATTCAAGCTTATACATTTTTAGAAAACATGGCGGGCACGGCCCGCCCTACGGAAGACGACAAGGAAAATTTATGAATTCTCAGTTGAATCCTGATCGGGAACAAATTGGTGCGTTTTGCCGTCGTCATCATATTCGCAAACTATCCGTTTTCGGATCAGCGCTGCGCGGCGACTTCTCGCCGGAAAGTGACGTTGATATTCTTATAGAGTTTGAGGCGAATCATATCCCAGGTTTTTTCAAGCTGGCGGAAATGGCGGATGAATTGTCGCCGTTATTCGCAGGCAGAAAGATCGACCTTTTAACACCAGAGGATATAAGCCGGTATTTTCGAGATAAAGTGATAACGCAAGCCGAGGTGCAATATGCTGAGAACTGATCGCGTTCGGCTTCAGCACATGTTTGATGCAGTGCGTGAAGCGATTGATTTCAGCAAAGATAAAACACGCGAGGATTTGAATAACAACCGCCAGCTTAGTTTGGCTCTAGTCAGGCTTTTGGAAATTATCGGTGAAGCCGCTAATGGTGTATCCGAGTCCTTACGCAATGAACATGAGCATATTCCATGGAAAGGCATGGCGGGAATGCGAAATCGACTTATTCATGGTTATTGGGACATTAACCTGGATATTGTTTGGCAAACTATTCAACAAGACTTGCCTTTACTCGCGAGCCAATTGGAAGTACTCTTAAAGGATATAAATTAACGATGGCGCCATTGATAATCAGTATTAGCGGTGTGCGAGGGATAGTGGGGGAAACACTGGGAGCGGCGGAGGCCGTGGTTTGGGGGCAGGCGTATGGGACATTTTTGCGTTATTTAAACGGCGATAAGCGGCCAACGGTGTGCATCGGACGCGACAGCCGGCCATCAGGGAGTATGTTGGCGGCCGGGCTGGCGGCGGGACTGATGGCGACGGGGTGTGAGGTCGTGCAGTTGGGCATCGTAACGACGCCGGGAGCGGCGTTGATGACGCGTTTTTTGAAGGCCGATGGCGGGGTGGTGTTGACGGCGTCGCATAATCCGATTGAATGGAACGGCATCAAGTTCCTGCGCCATGACGGCATCGCGTATCCGGCCGAACAGGCGCGACAAATACATCGCCATTATCACGATAAACAGTTTCGTCTGGAAAAGGCGACGAATACAGGAAAAAGCCGCGAAGAAAGCCGCACCCACGCAGTGCATATTGATACGGTGTTGCAATATTGCGACGTGAATTTAGTAAGTTCGCGGCGGTTCAAGGCGGTTCTGGACAGCATCAACGGCGCGGGATGTTTTGTAACGGCCAATTTACTAAGTCGCCTGGGTTGCAACGTGGTGCATATCAATGACCAGCCGACGGGACTGTTCGCGCATACGCCCGAACCCACGGCGGAAAATCTGGCGGATCTGGGAGCGGTCGTTAAAAAGCACAAGGCCGATATTGGTTTCGCCCAGGACCCTGACGCCGACCGACTGGCGTTGATTGATGAGACGGGCCGTTATATCGGCGAAGAATATACGTTGGCGTTGGCGGCCAAGTATGTTTTTCGCAAAAAGACCGGCAAAGCGGCGGCAAACCTGAGCACGTCGCGAATGATTGATGATATCGCCGCGTCCGCGGGCGGCGAAGTGATCCGTACGCCCGTGGGCGAAGCTCATGTCGCCAACGCCATGCTGGAACATCATTGCATCATCGGCGGCGAAGGCAACGGCGGCGTAATTGACCCACGGGTGGTCCCGGTGCGCGACAGTCTGGTGGGCATCAGTATGGTTTTGCAACTAATGGCCGAAACGAATAAAACCGTCAGCGAACTGGTCGCGGAAATACCCCGTTATTGCATGATCAAAACCAAGTTCGCCTGCCCGCAGGAAAAGACCGCCGCCGTACTCGATAGCGTCATGCATCATTATCGGCAGGCCGGAAAAGACATGCGAATCGATACTCGTGACGGGATTCGCATCGATGGGCCGCGGGGTTGGGTGCAACTTCGCGCCAGCAACACCGAACCAATCATGCGGATCATGGCGGAAGCAGGTGAAGAAACCGTCGCCCAACAGCTCATCGCCGACATCAAGAACATCGCCGGTGTTTAGAGTACACCTTCCTCTTCCCAAAAATCGGGGGCGCTGGGCCAGTTGATGATTTGCGTAAGCAATTGTTGGGCATGAGCAATTTGAGCCTGCCCATCATCAACGTCGGGCAAGGCGGGACCTGTCGAGAGAATCGGTTGAGGCAAAAGCTGCAAGCAGGCGCGAGCGACATCGCGCATTTGACCGACCGTGGACTCAAGTTTAAGCATCTCGGCGCGAATACCGGCAAGCCACTGCCGCTGACGCTCCACCAGGCGCAGGTGCATTCGCACACGAGCGCGAAGTTCATCGGCGTCCACCGGTTTGGTGATATAATCGCTGGCGCCGGAATCCAGCCCGGCGATGCGATGGTCCAGTTTATCGCGCCCGGTAAGAAAAACCACAGGCGTTTCCGGCGTAACTCTCATGCGCCGAAAGTTATCTTCCTGCTGGCGATGACGAAAACGACGAAGAAATTCATGGCCGGACATGGCCGGCATTTCAATATCCAATAAAATCAAATCCGGCTGCTGCTCCAAAGCCATCCTCAAACCCACACGGCCATTGGGCGCATCGAGCACATCGAAATGGGATCGCCGGAGAATGCGGCGCAACGCATCGCGTTGATTGTCATTATCATCAATCACCAAAATGCGCCCTCGAACTGAAGGCTGACGCATCATGTAGTGACTCCATTCATATTAAAATTCTTCATCTATCATTACAACGCGCACACGGAATGGTTCGCGCAGCCCGACGCCGCCGTGACTGAAGTTCTTAAGCCGTTCCAATACCGAATGCGTGATTTCGTGCCCCAAAGGCACCAGTAACATTCCTTTCGCGCTTTTTATCGGTTCATCGGTCACCATGCCGATTTCCAGTTGATCGACGGTCACCTGGCGCACTTCGGCCTTGACTTCCTCGTTTTTAAAATTCTCCAGCGCCACCAACATGGCGGGATTAAACGCTTTTTCTTTTTTCCGCAACGTGTTCAACGCCACTTCACCGGAAACCGCTCGTGAAACCAGCCGATCGTATTCCAAGGCAATTTTAATCATTTGCGCCCCTAATGCGGCAATGCGATCAGAGGACGTCATCTCATCCAATGACTCGTATTCTTCGAAATCCTTGTGCTGTTGCGCGATCATGACGGAAATGCGTTCCATACGGGGGATATTCACCAATAATCTGGCCGCGATTTCCGGATGGGCGGTGTACATGCGGTTTTCCGCCAGGCTCAACGGCCGGCGTTTATAAACTTTATGCAACAACACCGGCGGCAGCGTGACGCAGCCGATCTGGCTTAACATGGCGGCGATTTCATATTGCCATACATCCTTCAAGCGCATTTCCCGGGCGATATGGCGCACATAGCGCTTGATGCGCGACGCCTGACTGAACGCCGTAGGATTAATCAAACCCAGGATCTCGCTCATTACCTTGATGGCCCCGCGCAGGGTTTTACTCAACAATTCATGTTCTGATTTTATCAGATGATACTGCGCAAGACCATCCTGCAAGGCTTTGGTGAATATTTCAGGCGGACATGGCTTTAACAAGAAACGAAAAATATTGCCTTCGTTAACAGAGTCGATAGCGGCCTGAATTTCCGCATGGCCCGTTAATACCATACGGATGCTGTCCGGAGAAATTTCCTTGGCGCGACTTAAAAATTCCACACCGTCCATTTCCGGCATGCGCATATCGGAGACAATAATTGCGAACGATCCGCCCGTTTTAAGCATATCCAATCCTCCCATGCCATTGGTCGCCGTCACCAGGTCGAATTGACCATGTAACTGACGCTTATAGGCGGATAACAGATTATCGTCGTCATCAACAAAGAGAATTTTATCACTCATGCAACCAACCACCCCTTAAGTAGCCATAACAGCGGAATGTTCCTGGAAAAACTCCCTGATGCGCACGAATTCCGCCAGAAGTTCTTCCGTTAACGGTCCGATTTCCAAAACTTTATCCGGCACCAGCGCAGGCTCACCTTCCAAGGCTTCCATAATCACGTTGGGCTTATGCTTGGCAATTTTACGCAACAACCGCGTCTGGGCCTGCGCCAACGGCAGTAACTGACATATTGCCTGAGACAATTCGTGTAGTTGTAGTCCGCGGCGAATGGTAATGGCCAGATCGAGGGCGTTGCAGGGCTTGGTTAAAAACCGGTAAATCGCCCCATCATTGATGGCGCGGGTCGCCGCTTCGATGCTGGCGTGTCCGGTCAGCAGGATGCGAATGGTCTGCGGACGCTCCTGCCGCATAATCGCCAACAACTGCGATCCGCTCATCCCGGGCATTTGTTCATCCGAAACCACCACCTGGATGGTTTCCCGCTTTAGAATCGTCATGGCTTCCGAAGCGGAATGAGCGACAAGAAACTCGTAGGACTCCTTGCGCAGCGTTTTCTTCAATGCTTCAAGAATATTGGGTTCATCATCAACGAATAAAACCTTGTGCATTTATTCACCTCCGGCTGAGACTGTCTCCGCCGACCGGTGACAAACCCCACGTAAAGCATCCACGCGCTCTGATAATCCCTGCTCATTCAAAAACGTCATATCCGGTTGCAATGGTTTTTGTTGCCGCCGCGAAGGCTGAACCTCAACGGCAAACAAATTGGCCAAATACACTCCCGCTATCACCGGATCTTTTTCATGCGCCCGCTGAGGCAGGTGATGATAGGCCACGGCGTTAATAATTGAATCAGAAAACCCCCATAATCCCAAGAGATACGCGCCTACTTCGGCGTGGGTGGCGCCCAATATTTCCTGTTCGGCCTGATAGGTGTTCACCGCATCGGTCTCCAGGCGTTTAAGAACCGCTTCGTAATCCTCACCCTGGGTAGTGGCCAACACCAGTTGCCCCACGTCGTGCAACATACCGGCCAACAGCATGTAATCCCGTTGTTTATCAGAACATTGCAGATCCTCGGCGATTAATTTGGCAAACGACGCCGTTGTCATACTATGGCGCCATAGCGCCTCCTGGTTAAAGCGGCCAAGTTTCGTCTTATCGAACTGAGAAAAAATACGCACCGACAACACTAATGCTTTTATCAATTCCAATCCGAGCAGCATCACCGCCTGCTCCACACAGCCAACGTGCCGTTGAACGCCAAAAAACGCCGAATTAACCAACTGTAAAATTTTGGCGCTCATCGCCACATCCTGGCGGATAATATTGCCGACGGTGCGAATGGTCACGTCAGGCGTTCCCAATGCTTCCATTAAATCACTATAAAGCCCCGACAGACAAGGCAATGATTCCAGTTGCGATGTCAGGCCGCGAATTTTTTCGTTGGTAAGCACATTTCGCAAGGCGCAGACACGATTTACCGTCGCCTTGAGCGACTCGGCGTCACAAGGTTTGGGTAAATACTGATGAATCGGACCCACGGACTGCAAAATTGTCTCTTTTGAGGTTTGGCCCGACAAAGCAATCCGTGCAACCTGGGGATACATTTGCTTGACCCGGTTGAGTAATTGCGCCCCGTCCATGCCCGGCATACGCATGTCGGAAACAATCACGTCAAACGAATGATGGGCCAACGCGTCGAGCGCCTCCTGGCCGCCGGTGACAAATTCCATATGCCATTCCTGGCGCATGGAGCGCAACATGCGCCGCAATCCCTCAAGTATGCGTTGTTCATCGTCCACAAAAATTATCGACTTCTTGTCCACCGAAAAATCTCCTCTTGACAACTATGAAGCCGCTCCCGCGACACATTGCGATTCACGCCACTTTTCCATCCGATCCATAACGTTTAATTTTTCCAGATAGGCGCTATCCAGCGCATCCGAGATTCCAATTTGCTCCAGAGAAAGCGCATCGGCCGCATGCACCGCCGTTAAAATTTGAATAGCGCTTTGCTCTTCCATCGCACCAAAGGGATTAACTTCCTCACTCAGGCTGTTGGAAGGATCATGATGAAAAGCCACCGCCTCGATGATGTCATCCGCAAAACCCCACAGACCCAGTAAATACCCGCCAATTCGGGAATGATCGGCGCCCAGCGCCGCCTGCTCCTGCCGGCACAAATTTGGGCCTTGTAACGTCGACGACGAAAAAATCGACCGATATTCATCGGCCATACAGCCGGCAAACACCAGCTTGCCGATATCATGCATCATGCCCGCCAGCATGGCCCGATCCGAAACATCCCGCAAGGCGCCAAGGTTGGCCGCTATCTTCTTGGCGGTAAGTCCCACTTGGAGCGAATGATTGTGTAATTGTTCGGCGTTAATACATAAAACTTTCTCGCCGATAAAACGATTAAAAACATGCGAACCCAATACCAGCACCCTAATCATATTCAAGCCCACCAGCGAAATGGCGTCATCGATGCTGGTGATGCGTCGACGAAGGCCGAAATACGCACTGTTGACGGTTTGCAGAATGCGGGTATATAAGGCCACATCCTTGGATATTATGCGTCCAATGGCGTGAACGGTGGTTTCGGGATAATCCAGTTCCTCAATTAAACGGGCATAATTCGCCCGCAGACACGGCAGGGTTTCCAGTTGCGCCGTCAATCGCCGCAAATGATCATGCTGCAACATTCCCTGCAGGGTAATAGCGCGGCGAATAGTCGCCTTTAACCGTGCGACGTTGCAGGGTTTGGGTAAAAACTGATGGATCGGACCGGTGGTGCGCAACATTGCTTCCTTGGAACTATGTCCTGAGAGGGCGATGCGCGTGATTTCCGGATATCGCTGCTTAATCAGCGTCAATAATTGCACGCCGTCCATCCCCGGCATCCGCAAATCCGACACCACAACGTCAAACGGATTTTGCTCAAGTTCCTTTACGGCCGCTTCGCCCCCGCCGACGAACGACATTTCCCAATCCTGCCGCATCGAACGCAGGGATCGCTGTAATCCCTGGAGAACGCAGGGATCATCATCCACAAAAAGTATTCGAATTTTAGCACTCATTCTTAAACCTCGTCCCAGGATGAATTCCCCAAGCGACGATTCGCGTTAATCACACAACGGATCATTTCGCCTCCCTGGCCATCGACGTCAACGGCAGGCGGATAACAAAGGTCGTACCCTGATCCACCTGACTTTCGAAGGAAATTGAACCGCCATGTTTTTCCGTCACCACCGCATGACAAATCGTCAGTCCCTGCCCCGTCCCCTTGCCCACATCTTTAGTGGTAAAGAAGGGATCAAAAATTCGCGTTTGAATTTCGTCGGGAATGCCCGCACCCGTGTCTTGAATGCGAATTTCCACGTAATCGTCGCCGTGTCGCGTACTGATGGTTATTATTCCTTTCTTATCATCTCCGTCACCGACCACCTCCGCGATGGCCTGGGCTGCATTGATAATCAGATTCAAAAATACCTGATTCATTTCACCCGGCAGACACGGCACCATCGGCAGGTCGGGATCCAGGTCCATTTCTATCTCGGACACGTACTTCCACTCGTTGCGAGCGATGGTTACGGTGTTCTCAATCGCACGGTTTATATCCGTATCCGTCTTATCCGACACACCCGGATGAGCGAATTCCTTCATCGCCTTGACGATACGCGCCACGTGTTCAATACCCTGGAGCGACTGGTCGATAGCGCGAGGAATTTCATCAATGAGATAAGCCAAATCGATCTCCTGCGAGATATTCTCCACCTGCCGGCGCACGGCGTCGACGGCTTCGAGGTCCTTCGCCTGTCCCAGTGTATCCGAACATTGCGTCACCAAACGGCAAATATCCGTAAACGCTTCCTGCAAAAATCGCGTATTGTCGCCCACGTACTGGGCGGGCGTATTGATTTCGTGGGCGATACCCGCCGCCAACTGGCCGATGGACTCCAGCTTCTGCGCCTGCCGCAACTGGCTCTCCAGTTCGCGCCGTTCGGTAATATCCTGCGCCACGCACACAAAACCAATCAGTTTATCGCCTTCAAGCATGGCGGAAGCGCTAAATAACACCGGTATTTCCGCACCATTTCGACGACGATAAACGGCTTCGATGTTTTTGATTCGTTCATTGCGAATCCGTTCGCGGAATGCATCCACAGATTCGAAAGCAACTCCCAGCACACACGGTGCGGGTTGTCCCACGATATCTTTTTCCTGATAATCGAGCAATTCCAGCGCCGCCTGATTGACGGTTTTAATCTTGCCTTCGCTGTCGATAACAATCAGACTATCCACCATGGACGCGATAATGTTATTGACGTATTCCCGACTGACCAATGTTCCGGATAAATCCCGCGTCATGCGGTTAAAGGCCTCGGCCAACTTGCCGATTTCGTCATTGGTGCGCACCGCCACCTGATAATTCAGATCTCCCTGGGCAATTCGCTGGGCGCCTTTCATCAACGCCGCGATGGGCCGCCCCAGCACCAGTTTTAATAATAAACTGCTGGCCAATCCCGTAGCGACAATTACGGCCACAACCACCACAATAAGAGTAAGACGAATATCCGCCAGTTTGGCTTTAAGATTTTCCCGGGAAATCGTCAAGTGAATACAACCGACAAGCTCCTCAACCTGTTCCGTCGTGCCCAGAAGCATGTCTTCAGCGCTGGCCTGCGCGGCGCGCAGCGTTTTCACATCCGCATTAATGGTGAAACTATCATTGGTGGTCTTTTTAACTTCCGCAAACAATACCTTGTCTTCGGCATCATGCACTTCGCAGGCGATGACGTCTTTTTGGTCCATGGCCCCCCCCACCACTTTGGCCAGCAGTTCCTCATCACCGATAAGAATAGGATACTCCGCATTCAGCACCAAAGAATCCAGGATAACCCCGGCTCGCTCATCCAGTTCCGTACTGAGCGCACGCCGTTCGTGATGCAGGGAGTACCAGCCCAGCAAACCACCCAACACCAGTATCAGACTGACGATGAGTAAATAAACTTTTGTGGCGATATTGAACTTCACCGGCCGAATACCTCGCCAGCCCGCTTGACTATATCCGAAGCCAACTGGATTCCCAAACGCTTGGCGGTGCTTAAATTGATACTGAAATAAGTTTTGCGCGGCGGAGCCACCGGAATGGACGCAGGAGATTCGTGACGCAGCACCCGCGCGGCGATTCCACCGCTTTGACGCCCCACTTCCGCAAAATCCACATCCAGGCTGAACAACGCGCCCGCCCGGGTATAAACGTTACTTAACCCCATTACCGGAACCTGCTGTTTGATGCTTTCCCGCAGTAAATGCTCTACGGATTTTGGGAAAAACAACTGTGCATCCGCCACCATCAAAAAACAATCCGATTTTTCCAGCACATTCTTTAACGCCTGGGGGAAATCCTTTTCGTTATCAACTTTCTCGGCAACAAGTTCCAACTTTTTATTGCGAGCCAGTTCCTTGAGTTCCTTGAATCGCGTTTCTGAACGCGAAGAGTATAACAAGCCGATTTTACGCGCCGAGGGTAAAATAGTGTGTATTAGAGCCAGCTTTTCTTCAGCTCCGACATCCAGCGTTACTCCCGTCATCCGCTGAGGATCAAACTCTTCCGTTTCAAAAATGAGGGTATATACTGTATTAACGTCGGGTACCTTGGCGGCAAGCTTCGTGGCGCTGGTCCCCAGGCTGCAGATCATCGCAGGTGATTTGTCCTGTAACTGACTATAAACATCCTGCGGCGATGTTTGATCCAGATAATATGACGTTATCTTCGCTTCCGGACATTGTTGCTGGAGTTCCTTTTCCAAGGCTTGCGACGCCGCCTGATATGGCCCTAATTTTGCCGAGCAAACCAGAGCAACTGAAGGACCTTCGTCTGCGTAAGCGCTGAGCCGCCCGCTTCCCAGCACTATCAGCAAAACAAGTAAAAGTGGTATTTTTCTCACTTGCCTGTCCTCACATTGCACCCGACATCAAATTTTAGTTGAATTTTCCTGTAATAATGATAACGTTTCATCCAATGTTCCATCCGCATATTGATCCGTTATCACCTGCAAATCTTCCTGCCGTTTTAGAAAGGCGTCGTACACCATGGGATCAAAATGCCGCAGTGATTCCTCGTGCATAATGGCCATGGCCTTTTCCTCACTCATTGGCGGCTTATAAGGACGTTGCGAACGTAAAGCGTCATAGACATCCGCCAGCGCCACAATTCTTGCCTCCAGCGGGATCGCATCACCTTTAAGACCGTCCGGATAACCCGAACCATCCCACCATTCATGATGCCGCAAGGCAATAATCGCCGCCATCCGTAACAGCGGATTTTCGTTATTGGACACCGCCTGATACAAGCCCAACGAACAAATCGCCCGTAAGGCGTTTTTCTGCCTGGCGTCCGGGCGTAATAAATCCGCTCCAATCGTGGTGTGGGTTTGCATGTCCAGACGTTCTTGAGGCGTTAACTTGCCCGGTTTGAGCAGGATGGTGTCCGAAATGGCGATTTTACCGATGTCATGCAGCGGACTGGTGACGAACATCAATTTCTTGAATTCCTCGTCCATGCCCAGTTGTTCCGCCAAAAGGTAGCTGATATATCCCACGCGGATAATATGATTGCCGGTTTCCTTGTCGCGATACTCACCCGCTTTGGCCAAACGCCAGATAATCTCCAGCCGGGAATCCTCCAGTTCCGCCGTCCGTTCCTGGACTTTGTTTTCCAACAGGCTTTTCTGCTGCTTGAGTTCATCCTGGTAAGACTTTAAACGTAATGCACTCCAGATACGCGCCACCAGGTCTTCCTGACTAACCGGCTTATTGAGCAGATCCGTGGCCCCCATATCCAGCGCCCGCCGCTTATAGCTTAATTCATCACCTCCGGTTAGAATAATAACCGGAATATCCTGCGTTTGCTCTCTTTCCCGCAACATCCCCAAAAGCTCAAAACCATCCTTGCCGGGCATGCTCACATCGGATATGATCAAGTCGTAATGCTGCTGCAAGGTCTCTTCCAGCGCTTCGTCAGCACTGAGCACAAAGTTCATCTCCCAAACCTTGCGCTGAGCAAACAAGAGACGTCTTAGCCCATGCAAAAAAGCAGGATCGTCATCAACAAATAAAATGTGCTTTTTCTCTGCCATCCAGACCCTCCCGGTCCGGTTGCTGCATACCTCTATCCCGAGGCGCTGCGTCGGTATTGGATAACACCTTGTTCATTGTCAAACCGCATAATGAATGAACATTTTCCTTATAATCCGATATTCATTTTTATTTGATTCGGCCTGGCCATGTTCATCAGCTAAACGATTCCATATAACGAAACTTCATCTCAAACGAAATTAGCCGTCCCTGGCCTAAATCCCGACGCTTTTTACATTTACCCGATAACTGACGCGCATATACACTGCGTTCTCTTGCCTTATCGTCTATTATTTTTCGAACTTTGATGGTAATTTCCGCATTGCCCCACATTCCGCCGAATAACCAATGACCCCCGCGATTTTCACCCTGATAATCTCCGTTCCGATAATCCACGTGTTGTAAAACCATCATGGTCTGTGAAATTATCGGGCTATAAGCAATATATAAAGCGATGCCCCGCCACTACATAAAATATCCCCCCCACATCAGGAGTACTCGATAAATAACCGCTTGAAAAATACTATGTGGCCAATGAGAGCAAACCCAGTAATTTTACCTGATAATGCTTTAACAATTGCTCGGTTCGCTCCGTCAATTCTATAGTATTTATCGGATTTCTTACCTGGATATAAACGCCATCGGTCACGCTGCGCAATTGGGCCCCCAGCAGTTCCGCGTCGGTTTGAGGCTGAGGCGCTAATGCCGCGGGAGCGTATAACAGCACCACGTCGAACCGCGTTCGCAAAATATCCCAGCGATGGATTTCTCGACTGATATCCTCTTGACGGACCTGACTAACGTCGGATGAACCGGCGCCCATCACTGTTAAACCCGCCAATGCCGCCGGTTTGGCGACATGGTTCAGCCATGCGTCGCCGCGCCGCCAATCCAGAAAACCGGGACCTTGCGGCAACTCAAATATAGCCGCCAGATCGCCCGATGCCGGCTCCGTATCAATCAGCAACACTTTTAATCCCTCGCGCACCAGTTGAATCGCCAGATTCACCATTCGGCGGGGCGAACCCTCCTCAGGAGGTTCGGCTGCAAACAATAAGATCGGACAGGCCGTCTTTTCTCGCATTGCCCGGATGTTTTCCTGCGGTGTCGGCCCGAAAAATTCTACAGGTGCGGATTCAGATGTTCCGGTTATTTTCGGGTTGGTCGATTCTTCCACCGGCGACTCCATTAATTTTGAAAAGGATTCATTTTCTTCGACTTCCTCTTCCAGGTTTATTAAGGGCGCTCCCACAATCTGCTCTTCGGTTACAACGGGTCTTGATCCAATCGTTATCGCATCCGCTTCGAACGGAAGGTCTTCAGGGGCGAGCGCCTCTTCAATTCCGCATCCTTGAAATGATTGCAAATCAGCCTCCGTCAGGGCCTGGTCGAAGAACTCGGATGATTCCATTCGTCGACGATGATACCATCGACTGCCAATGCCTCGTCCGGCGACCCAACCGATAAGTCCCAACCCCAAACTCAGTAAAACGGCATAACGCCAATATAGATATTTCCGCGTGGTTTTTCCCTCCCGTACCTGGGGCCGTAATAAATTTTTATGAAAACCCACGGCGTCCGGCGATGACGCCCCCGGAAGCATCTGCTCCTGCAAGTCGACATTCTTCTGAGCTCGTTTAATATCGTTCATAGCCGAGTTATACGGCACTTGCAGACATTTCAGATATTCACGCTTCTCGAAAAGCATTCTTTGAATATATTCATCATATATCGCCCGGTTTCTTTGCTCCACATCTTTCTTCAACTGCTCTTTTCGTTCTTCGATCAGGCGGCACAATTTATTCAATTCAATATCCCGCCGAATGCGCTGATGATCCAACTTTCCCAATGCGGACGCCGACGTGCTCTGTCCCGCCCGCACATCCAATTCCGCCAAGGTTCTGCGGTCCAGCGACAGTTGAGCCTGTAATTGGCGTAAATTCGCATCGCTTTCCCATTCCTGTTCGAGCTTCGGTTTAATATACGCCTCATATTCAGAATCCTGAGATAAGGGAATGTCCCGCCGGAGTTTTTTTTCCCATAACAAGATTTCAGCTTTGGTCCGTTCCTGTTGCTGTTTAATTTCTTCCAGTTGCTCCCGGCAAAACTTTAGTCGTCGCCGGGCTTGGCGCAAATCCTCTGACATCTTTTCCGCCGTCATATCCGCCTGATCAGCTAAGCGGGCGGCCTTATCTTTGTCTTGTTGAAAACAGAAAAAATACCGAGATATCATTCCTTCCGCTTTTATAGCTTCCAGAGAGCCTCGACGGACTCGATGCCGGATATCCAAAACGCTGAACCGGCCGGACTCAGAAGCGACCTCTGTGGTGATATGCAGCGACGGCACATCCTGCCCGACTTCGGCCAGCCGCTCGGTTTCTTTGTTTAAATATCGTCTCCACTCACATGGTTCCCACCGTTGCCCCTCTCCCAGGTCGTAAACCAATTGTTGATGCACCTCGACCCAGCCATACCAGGGTAGCAGCGCTATCCATGCAACACCCGCAAAAAGCAAGGCCGCGATGAAACCGCCCCGACGGCGATACCGTTGTTGCCGGACACAATCTGACATTCTCTTTTCACCCATCCTGCAAAACGACCAGTATATCACGAAGATATTGAAAGGTCCAGAATTACCCCTGATTAAAATCCCATTCGAAACTTATCTGCCGTGCCTAAAAGCGGTTATGTCAGCCAGAACAATCGCTTCCATGATATCGTCATCCCTGTCTCGCCGGCCTTTTTGCGAGCTTTGCCGTAATACCTGCGCCCCTGTTAAAGCCGTGTGTCCTGCATTATAGGTACCACTAGTGGAAACAGGTATTAATTTTTTGGAAATTTGGGTAATTTCCGGCTTTACTTCCGGCTTTTGATCTTTCTTGGTGGATTCCTGATCTGATGCGGCTACTTGTTTCTGGTGTTGTTCTTCTTTTGCTGCGAGCCGTATCTGTTCGGCCAGGCTTAACCGTTGCTCTTGATTAAACCTATTCGTTTTGACGAATTCTTCCCGTTTAGGTATCATTTCATCGCTGGTATCTCTGGCACTGACAGTACAATCGCTTATTTCTTCATCAAATTCATCATAGGTTGCGGATTCATCCAACAAAGCCTCTAACTCTTCATCGCTAAGCAGGCGATCCCTTGCATTCAGCGTTTCTTCACGGGAATTGGCGGGAAAATCATCCTGAACGGGTGAATGAACGTCATCATCGGATTTGGGCGGAGACGCTGGTTTTGGCGGCGCTGCGGGAGGAGGTTGAGGGATTTGAAAGACCATCTTGCGGGAAGATTCGGCCGCTTGGGCCTGGGAAATTTCCAAACATGCCTGTTCCAAATCCCGCCGGGCCTGCTCGATTTCCCACTGTCGCCGATCCTGCGAATCTTGCCGGGATTCCATATTTTCGCCCGAAGCATCCATGGGACTTGTTATAACACAAAAATCCCCAACGAACAAGATTTTCCACCGATATAGGCGGGATTCTCAAATTACTCCACCGTAACGCTTTTGGCCAGATTGCGCGGTTTATCGACGTCGTGGCCGCGAAGCACCGCCGCGTGGTAGGCCAAAAGCTGTAAAGGCGCCACCGTTAATATCGGCTGGAGTTCTTCAAGCGTGGCCGGCGTCCAGAATACGTGATCAGCGAACTTTTCGATACGGTTATCGCCTTCGGTCGCCACGGCGATGATGATGCCGCCTCGCGCCTTGACTTCTTCCACATTACCCATCACTTTATCGTAATTGGTGCCCTGTGGTGCGACAAACACCACCGGCATCCGCGGGGTAATCAAGGCTATAGGACCATGTTTCATTTCCGCAGCCGGAAGTCCTTCGGCGTGGATATAGGAAATTTCCTTGAGTTTCAGCGCGCCTTCCAGCGCCACGGGGAACTGATAACCTCGGCCTAAAAACAGCCAGTTTTCCCGATCGCAGTATTTTTTCACCACATTGCGGATGGCGTCGCTTTGCTGCAATACTTTTTCCATTTGTTCGGGAATATGGTTCAATGCCCTGATATACGCCTCCAAATGCTGCTGGGCCATGTGCCGCCGCCGGGCGATATACAAGGCCATCATCGTCAATACCGACACCTGGCCGGTAAACGCCTTCGTGCTTGCCACGCCGATTTCCGGCCCGACGTGCAGGTAAATACCTGCATCCGTCTCCCGGGCGATGGTGGACCCTACCGCATTTACGATACCCAGCGTCAGCGCTCCGCGTTCGCGGGCTTCGCGCAGAGCCGCCAGCGTGTCGATGGTCTCGCCTGACTGGCTGATGACAATCATCACCGTGCCTTCGTCGATAATGGGATTGCGATAACGGAATTCCGAAGCGTAGTCCACTTCGGCAGGTAATTCCGCCAATTGTTCGAAAAGGTACTCCCCCACCAATGCTGCATGCCAAGCGGTTCCACAAGCCGTGATTACGACCTTCCGCGCCCGCACTAGTTCCCGGCTTACCGCCAAAATACCACCCAGCACTACCTGCCCGCTCATCAGGTCCAAACGCCCTTTCATGCAGGCCGCCAACGTTTGGGGCTGTTCGAAAATTTCTTTGGCCATATAGTGGTCGTAACCGGCCCGTTCGATCTCATCAAGTGAATACTCGATTTGCTCGATTTTGGCCGCCACAGGCTGGTTATCCATCGTCGTCGTACGATATCCATCCCGCGTCACCAGGCACATTTCATTTTCGCCCAGAAAAATAGCCTGTGTGGTATGTTGCACAATAGCCGCCGGGTCGGACGCCAGCACAAATTCGCCATCACCGATGCCCAACACTAGCGGGCTGCCGCGGCGCGCCCCGATGAGCATATCGGGCGTATCCTTGCAGATAACCGCGATGCCAAATGTGCCTTGCAATTCCCGCAACGTCAGCCGCACGGCCTTCTCCAGCCGCACCTGCAAAGGCGTTGACATGTCCGAACCATCAAACTGCGTTTCATCGTGATAAAACACGCTGATAAGGTTGGCGATGACCTCCGAATCGGTTTCGCTCTTGAAGGTGCAGCCACGTTCGATCAACCATTTTTTAAGGGTGGCGTAATTTTCAATAATTCCATTGTGAACGATGGCA
>JAFGBA010000227.1 GCA_016933395.1 Sedimentisphaerales bacterium
ACTGTGGTAACCATCTGCGCCATGGCTCGCGTCGTTGCGTTTCTTGTATTCACACGGCGCGTGGTTGTGGCCAACGATGATCTCACCATTGCCGAAGTACTTGAAGATTCCCTGACGAGGGTGCCCACAGTACCTTCCGGGGTCGTAGCAGAGCTTGACGTGACTAACGTCGGTGATCTTCGGCGGTGGGGCTAGCGGAGTGCGCTGCTGAGTTTGACTGAGCCATTGCGACCGGTCGGTCTTAGAGACCGGCTTCGCCTCGGCTCCCAGGGCTCCATTTGCGACGGGCAAGGATCCGAGCGCCAACGCCCCGCCGCCGAGGACCGTCTGGGCCAGGAAGTCGCGTCGCCCGATCACCCGCGTCGCGGGGCTGATTCGTTTCTTGTTCATCCGAAGAAGTTCCTTTCGAGTCGATTTAGAAATAGTCGAATTTTCACCCATGAATTATTCCGAAGAGCCTTAAAAAGTAATTTACAATAATGCTCGTAATCATTCCCACAATGACGCCGCCGACGAGGGCGAGGAAGACCATCCAGGCGATGCCGATATTGAAGATTTCGAAATAGCCTATCGCGACGGCGATGGCGACGCCGGCAACGCCGCCGACGAGGGCGCCGATGGTGTTGGCGAAGGGCACGAATAACGCCAGGAAGAACAAGACGAACAGCGGTCCTACGAATAAGTTTACTACCTTGATGACGACTTCCAATAAGTTGCCCTCCACCCAGCCGACACCCAAACTCAGGGCCGTCGCCGCCAGGCCGGTAACCACCGAGATCAACTGGACGCGTTTGAGGTTGTCCTGTTCGGAGCGTTTCTTTCGGGAGAAACGCTCAAACAAGTCGCGGGAGATGACCGACGCTGAGGAGTTGACGCCCGATGAAAGACTCGACATGGCCGCGGCCATGAGGCCCGCCGTCACCAGTCCCGATAAGCCCGGCGGCAATCCCACGACGATAAAGCGGGGGAAGAGCCTGTCCGCCTGGGCGCTGACGCTAGATCCGTCTTCGAGCAATTGCGGCATCTGGGTAAAATACGCCATTAGCGCCAAACCCACCAGGGCCAGAATCACCTGCACGATGAAATTGGTCGAAAGCGACACGGCCATCGTGCGGCGGGCGGCCTTAACGTTGCGCGTGGCCAGATAGCGCTGGATGGCCATTTGATCAGAGCCGGCCGTGCAGATATACCAGGTGAAAATCATGATCATGGCGTTGACGATGGGCAACCGACCCTGGAGTTCCGGGCCTATGCGAAACTCTTCCCAGTTTTCGAACCAGGTTTGCGGGAACCAGCCGCCGGGGCCGCCGAAATGATGAGTGATTAAGAGTAAGGTCACCACGGCGCCCAAGAGCAGGATCAGCGTTTGTATGGCGTCCGTGATAACCACCGCCCGCAGGCCGCCCAGGGAGGTGTACGCCAGGGTAATCAGGCCCATCGACAGGCAGATCAGGGGGGCCCATTTGGGGTCTACGTTTAAAATACCAATCAACGCCTTGTTGACCGTGGCGTAGATGATGGTGGCCATCCATAGAAACCGCAGGCTCAGAAAGAACAGGGTGCCCATCAGGCGGACGCTGAGGCCGAAGCGGGTTTCGAGGATTTCGTAGGCGCTGGTGACGTTGAGCCGCATAAAGCGGGGGATCAGGACATAGCCGACGACCAGGTACACAACAGGCAACACGGTCAGACCGGCGAAGACCATCGGGCCGTGTTTTATCATCTCGCCGGGATAGGCCAGGAAGCTCAGGGTGCTCATCAGGGTGGCGAATAAAGACAGGCCGACAGTGATGGGATTCATCTTGCGGCCGCCGAGGAGGTAATCCTCGGTGCTGCGGGTTTTACGGGCGTAATACCAGCCAACCGCCAGCATACCTGAGCCGTAGGCGGCGATCACCAGCCAATCCTGCCATACCAGGGAACTCTCCGCCATCTACTTGTCCTTCAGGTATGTTTGGCCGTCTTTGAGCCAGGTTTGGGGTTTGATCCCCATCTTAGGATTTATGAACACGGTTTGGTCCCGGCGTTCGAGGGTTTCCAGCAGGGCTGGATCGCCCAGTTCATCAAAAATCGGATCATGGGGATTGTCTCGGTTAAAGGTATAAATGCCGTCCACCCCGGCCTTCCAGGCCAAATAAGCCTCGCCCCGCCAGCGAGGCATATCGGAGGGCTTATCCTCTTCGGTGTGTATCGCCTGCTCGATGCGGCGCCGTACAAGACAGGCGTAAACGGGCGTCTCATATTTTTTACCGAGGGCGACGAGGTTTTCCCACGGTTCGAGTTTGAAATAGCAGCCGCCGGTGATGACGTCGATGAGGCCTTCCTTGAGCCAGCGTTCGACGTCCAAACCCAGGGCTTTACAGTAACCCAGCGAATCCGGGATGCGTATGGCGATGAGAAGGGGCTTGCCGCGACGGAGACCTTGGATTTCGGTCATCTCCCGAATGCGGCGGAGCATCTCGGTGAAGAGGTCGCACTGGGCCTGGGTGACGGGTTGGCCGACCATCTGCTCCTTGAAGATCACCGGACTGCGGAAGAAATCCAACTCGACGCCGTCCACGTCGTAGCGCCGGCATATTTCTTCCAGAATGCGATAGGCCTTTTCGCGTACTTCGGCGTGATTATAATCCAGGCAGGCCCAGCGGTTGGCGCCGTAGGGATAGCGACGGCCCTTGACGCCAACCAGATAATCGGGGTTGTCCCGTTTCCACTGCGACATATTTTCCGGTGCGCCGGAATCGTGCGAATCGTTCATCCGCATCGACCAGAAAATCTCCTTGTGATGTTGGCGGCAGAACGCAATCATCATCTTGAGCGGATCGATATCACGCTTTTTCATTTCGGCCATGAGTTCGGGCTTGAAGAATCTGCTGTTGCGCGGCTCACATTCGTCCATCGGGTTGGAGTACATGTTAAACACGCCGGTTCCATAAAAAATACTGTCCACCTGCGAATCGATTAATGGTAAGGTGCGGACGGCGAGGAATTGTTCGGGATGGTCAAGGTTCTCCTGCCCCAGCATGTGAAAATCATTGCCGTCATTATTCATGATAATGCGGCGCTGGCGATGTTTAGCCTGTTGACGGGCCTGGCGCAAAGAGGCCAAATCGTTTATCGCTGAAGCAGCCGGCGCCGGTGCGACATCGCCGGCCAGACATAAAAACCCCAAAAACAGGTTTAAAATGAGGCCATAACCCGCATTATTGCCACGTACATGTCTTTTCATTATCAGCCAATCGCTTTCTCATTGAGCGGCGCGCCACTTTGCGATACGACGGATAAAATCGTGGGGAACGGCTTGGGACCGTTCCCCACGGAACATCAAACTATCATAAAACAACGTGCCTTGTCAAGGCATCAGAATCCACATTACTGGGGATTCACCGTCAAACACGTCGGCACCTCATTGCATTCGAGCCAGGCGGCGGCGATTTCCGCGAAATCAAGGAGATTTACGATGCAATCACCATTAATATCATTGACAACCGGTTCGGCACAAATGGTTGCGCCCGGCACGAAATCGGTGTATAGCGTCGCCACTTCGTAGGCGTTCAGCGGATAGTTATAGATCCGCACATCGTCCAACAAGCCGTTGAAGGAGCGAACGCCGTTAGGCAAAGCGCCCATGAGCACCAGCGAGTCCATCAATGTAAACGTGGGCGTCGTGTCGGTATAGCTGCCCATTAATTGGCCATCCGCATAAAACGCTATGGTTCCGCCGGCGTGGGTCAGGGTAACCATGTGCCATTCATCGTTGGTCAGCGCTGATGAGTATATTGTCGCACCCACGTCAAACACGTGTCCGCCAACGGTTTCACTGTCCGTTTTGTTTTGGATGCACCAGCCGCGAGTAATCTCATCACCACTGGATTCGTGGGGATTGCCATACAGGAGGGGATACGTATAGATTTCCGTTTGAGGCTGCGTTGATTTAACCCAGCAACTTGCGGTCAAACCATGGGGATAGAAATCAAAGGAGCCATCATTACTATTGATGACACGGATAAGGGTTGGCGGGTCAACGGAAAACTCAAACGCCTTGCCGTCAATGCCGGCGGCATTATAAACCGGCGTGGGCGTCGGGTTCGACACATTGGGATCGATGTATTCGCCCGTCCAACCGTCAACGATATCGATCATGTCATCTTCGAACTGCCAGTGGGCAACTTTGCGTCTTACGGTTAAATAGGCCAAATCCGACGTAACCGTGTATGACGCATTGAAGACATCGCAGTAATACTGCTTGCCATCGTAACTGAGATCGACGCCGGGCAAGGACAGCGTTGCTGAATCGGTTCCGACGGGGATGTCCGAAACGCCATCCACGTATTCATACCAGTTATAGTGCAGGCCGGTGGCGTCACCGGTGACCGAATTGATCGCCTCGACGGTAAAGACCGCCGTCTCACCCACATTTACAAAAGCGTCAACGGGCTGGGTTACAATATAGGGAGCGCCCACTTGAGCCGTAATGAGCACGGTGGGAGAGCTGTTATAATCGCCGCCGTCGGCAAATATCAATAGGCAGCCGGGTTCGGGAAAAACTTGCCCCCCAGGACAGCCATCGCCGACGGTGTGGGCGGTATAAGTGGCCTGATCGTACACGTTAGCGATGTCGGCAATAATTCGCAGGCTTCCGTTCGGGGAGATATTCGTCGTAGTATTTG
>JAFGBA010000228.1 GCA_016933395.1 Sedimentisphaerales bacterium
ATATGCGGGGCCGGGGAGAAATATTTCTTCAGGATATTCATGAAGCGGGAAGTCGGCTATTGCATTTTTTTCTTAGCCAATCGGGTCGATTGGTGGTAATGCCTTTAACACCAAGGTTTTTCAGTCTTTGGGCCTCCTTGGGATCGTCCACCGTCCAGACATAGAGTTCCTGGTTGTTGTCCTTTACGGCTTGCAGGAATGCTTCGGTTACTCCGGTATAGTGAACGTCCAGTCCGTCCAGGCCATGCTCCCGGGCAATCTGGATATTATTGGGGTCATGCGGTAAGAATTCCTGGGTTTGCTCATCCTTTTGGGGGCCGATAAGCCAATAGGCGGGGATTTCCGGCATGACTTTTTTGGCTTGAGACACAACGTCCAGAGAAAAACTTATTATAATAATCTGATCTTTTTTACCACTCTTTTCCATGGCTTGCTTAAGCACGTCGATAATTTCCGGGCCGCATTTCACTTCGACGAATAATTTTTTTTCTTTGGGCACAGTGGCGATAATTTCTTCCAAAAAAGGTATCTTTTCCCCGGCGTATGTTTTACTTTTGAAACTGCCGACATCCAGTTTGCGCAGTTCCTCGGCGGTGGTTTGGGCCACTTTCAGGTCAACATCGGATGTGCGTTTGGTAGTGTTGTCATGAATGACCATAATGCGCTGATCCTGCGACAAATAGACATCCACTTCCACCGCATCGGCGTTTAATTTCCACGCCAACAGAGCGGAGGCTACGGTGTTTTCCGGCGCGAGGTACGACGCTCCGCGATGAGCGATAAACCGGACATCATGGTTATTGCCGGAAGCGCTACAGCCGCCGGCAATGAAAGCTATCAAGAGAATGAGTTCCATATGAAACAGCCTAAAACATAAATTTAATTTTTTAATCAAATGCAATCCTTTTATAATGCTAAGGTGAGATTATATTCCTCAACAATTCAGGATTATTCGTAGTAATGCCGTCGATGCCCCAGCTTATTAACTCGGCCATTCGTCCGGCGTCATCGACCGTCCAGACACAAAGCTCCATATTGAAACTGTGAACCAATGCAACGGTTGCGGCATTTACATCACCTTCCGCCCAGTCAATAAAATCAATACCTTGTGACTGAATATTCTGGATCGTTTGCGCCGTTAAGGCGCCTGAACTCAATGCTCCGGTGCTAATCGCAGGGGCCAACGCTTCCACATCCGCCAGGAAATTCCAATCAAACGCGATGATAACGACATCGTTTTCCATCCGCAAGGATTGAATCAGATCGACATAAAGCTGTGCGGCTCCGGCCTTACGTTCGATGCAGGGGACCATATCCGGCATAATGGCTAAAACGGCTTCTGACATCAAGGGAACCAGTTCGCCATCAAAACTCGCCGAGAACCAGGAACCCGCATCGAGGGTTCTTAGTGTATTGAAGGTCATCGCGGAAACCGAACCGCTGCCGTCCGTGGTGCGATCAACCGTTGCATCGTGCATCAGTATGAGGTGGCCATCCGCTGTTTCGCGAACATCAAATTCGACCCAATCGGCGAATCCGCGCGAGGCATTGCATGAAGCGATGGTATTTTCCGGAGCGATGTCGGAATATCCTCGATGGGCGACCACCTTAATCGGTGAAACGGGTTGACAGTTTGCATCGCCGGGTTGCGTGCAGCGCAGCCACTGAGTAATAAACATGCTTAAATCAACAAAATCCACGTAACAATCATGGTTAAAATCCATGGGAGCATAGCCCCAAAGGCCGCAATCAGCGGGATCATAATCATTGTCCTGAACAAGCAGGGGAAGCATAGCTTCGTCCACCGCCGCCCAAGCAGGATCATCGCTGTTTGCAGAATGCGCCAGGTTGGTGTTTCTATCGCCTTGTTTCATCGTGTCATCAACGGCGGTAACGGTAACAACCTGGGGAGCACCATAACTTCCCGGCAAAAAAGTCAACGACAAGCCGACGCCCGCATCCTGTTCGTTTAAGCGAATGTTGGGATCACCGGTGATATTCACGATGACGTCATCCGTTGGCTCCTGACCAACAGCATAATCCAACATCACGTTGTAAATTTCGTTATTTCCTTCCGTCACATTGAGCGAAACAGGTTCCAGTAGAAGTTTTCTCGGCAACAGGGCGCGAATTTCTTCCGTGGTCAAAACATGATTGTAAATACGCACTTCATCCCAGACGCCGTCACCGGCGGTGTTGCCGCTGTTGCCGCCGCCCAGATAAACGGCGTTGCCGGGAGCCACCCAGGCCGCATCTGTATTTGAGGCGACCCATTCACCGTCAATATAGAGTTCATTGTCTACATACGTGGGATTTACAGAGTTTCTCTTCCATGTAACAGCGATGTGATACCATGTATCCGCGTTCATATAATATCCCCTCAAATATTGGGGGGACTGTATCCGTGCGGCGAATTCTCCGCTGCTGTAAAGCCACAATTCCCAGTCATCCTGATTAACGCTGTTATCCAGGATGGTATTATAATCATAGAACGTCGCGGGTTTGAACCAAAGGGCAATGGAACCTTCATTCGTCAGGGTGTAATTTATGGCCACGTAATCATTACCCGTGGAACCATGTGTACCGGTAAGTTCCAATCCCTGATCAAATTTACCTGCAACATACTGGTGAGTTCCGAAAACGCCGTTTACCAGAACGCCATTGTGATCACCGCCCGCGGCGTCAAGCAGATTGCCGTCCAATGGCAAATACACCTGTAAATCGGCATACATGGTGGTTGACAATACAATGATGACGAAAAAATACGTCGTATATATGTAAAATCGATTGTTTTTTATGGTATTCTTATTCAATGTAACGCCTCGGCGTAATAAAAAATGCTTTATATAAAATTAAAACAAATTGCATATCCTTCAGGAGGCTTGCAACACGTGATTTTAGTTTCCGAATGGTTTTTCGTTTGACACTATAGTATATCTATATATTTCCTAAAGACAATTTCCATCGATAGAAAAAAAAAGGGGCTATCCCCGAACGGATAGCCCCATCCTTGAAACCATTTATTTTCTTCGACGTAAACACGCCAAACCGCCCAATCCCAGCAATACCAGTGTCGCCGGTTCGGGGATCTCATTGCCCCAGGTGGTGGCATAATCCGCCGCCAGTTGCGCGCCGGTGGCGTTCAGGCCCGCCCGGGAAGCCGTATAATCATAGATCATTATGGTGCCGATATCACCGCCAACGGTTCCATTCACGGAATTACCGATTTCCCATACATCTTCAGGAGTAATCGTGGAATAATCCACAGCGCCCGTCGATGATGAGACAAGGGTGCCATCAAGATATAATTCGGTGTTGGAATTCCCGCTGATCGTCCGGGTATGTAAGGTTATGACATGGACGGCCAAATCCGTGGGGTAAAGCACTGAGGGGCGAGGATCAAGGCCGCTGTCAACCTTTACCTGCAGGTGTCCTATAGGCGCGGTGTCTCTGCGAAGGAACACCGCATCAGCGTCGTCGGTCGTTCGTAGAAAACGAGGATACTTTCCACTGATCTCGCCATTGAGACGAACAACAGCGAAAATCGTATAACCGCCCAATGTGGCGTCTCCGGCGACCAGCGAATTATTATACTGAAGACCGGCATAATTGGTAGCATTCAAAAAATGAATCATCGACTGGCCGTTGGGGCCGGCGACAACAGAACTTTCCGGATCGCCGACCGTAACGTCATTGCCGGTAGCTTGATTGGTCCAACCCGTCACGTCGCCGCCGGTGCCCGTCGTTACACCCGTATCCGCGTCAAAATAGTCCACCAGGCCGGTCGTGGATATCGCACCCAGCGCCGGCATACACAACCACATAACCAATACAATCCCAATGCTAACAAAACATCTGGTTTTCATAATTCCTCATCCTTTCGGAAAGTTACAGAAACACTACTCATTTTTTACGACGCCATGCCCAAAAGCCGCCCAATCCGAGTAGAACCAAGGTCGCCGGCTCCGGGACGATAGCGGCAATCTGCGACTGGGTCAGGACTTCATCATAAATCCTGACATCATCCAGCGAACCCATGAAGGTTTCATAATGCGAGGTCATGATCCCGCCGCCGATAAGGCCGTTGGTAAAGGTCAACGCGCCATCGCCGACCAGCGGAATCGCCGTCGTGCTGTCCACCTGGCCGTTGATATATGTCGTCACGACATCGTTGGCCCGGTCAAAAGTAATCGCGACATGCGTCCAGGTATTGGCGGCCACTGTCCCCGTACCGATGATTTCGTACTGGGTGTCAGTGCCGTCGCCTTCGATCCAACCATGCACATGCTTGTCGGCGTCAAGCTCCATGCTCATAATGGGAGCATTGCCATAAGCGCCTAAAACCACCAGATGGCCGAAATCGCAATCGGGATTGTTATTTGTCTTGGTGCGTTCCCGGCAATGCACGGTCTCAGGATTGACCCATAGCGCTATGGTCAAACCGCCATCGGCCGCCAGCGTGGGAGTACTAATCAGTTTCACCCGATTATTATCCCAACGGCCGGCGCCTGAGGTGTCACTGGTGTGATAGTAAAGGCCGTCAATTTGCGGATTGTCAAGCATGCTGGCGTCATAATCCATTTCCAGCGCATAACGGTAGGCATATACCCCTTCGCGGCCGTCAACGGCGGCTTCCCACATGTCTGCATACTGGCTCAGGTCGCCGTTATAATTGTAAAAACTGCCTTCTTCGTTGCCGTGATGGCCGTTGCCGGAAAGATCTTCATATTCCCAGGTTTCCACCGTGTTTTTTGAGGTGAAATCGAGATGAACCTGGAGGCCGGCTCCGGCGTTTGCAACCAGACAAAACAATATGACTAAACAACCACTTTTTCTTAACATGTTTCCTCCTCATTTAAAAATG
>JAFGBA010000229.1 GCA_016933395.1 Sedimentisphaerales bacterium
ATCAATCCCGACGCCGCCGAAGTACTGGTGAAGGAGAATATACATTACGCGGCAGTGCGCCCTATCAAGGAGGAGGACTCGTTTACCCTGCTTGTGGGAAATACTTTTTATATGGTAAAGGATATGGATTACGTATTTGCTCCCTATCCCGAGGAAATAAGTCTATCGAGCAATAGGGACGTTGTCGCCAAAAAACGCATCACCACCTTCAGCAAAACGGAATTTCAATTGGAATATAACGACATTCTTTATTATTTGCTAGACGAAAAACGTCTCGAAGACGCCCGACGATTCCTGGATACACAAGTACGTTATCAGCCCGAGTCCGATGAATGGGCTTATGGTTTTGCTGATCTGGGTTATACTCATCTATGTAATGCCGAATTCGATCTGGCGCTGGATTGTTATCGCCAGGCAAGATCCATCGATCCCAATAATCCGGCGTCCGAAACAAGGTTTTTCGATGTACTTGTAGCCACAAACGCCCTTGCTGAGGCGCGTGACTATTGCCGCCAACAGTTTTCGGAAACGTCCTTGCGTATGTATTGGATGACGCAGGACGTCCTCCTGACGAATCGCCTTGATGGAGAAGATGCGGCTAACATCCTGGCCGTGCAATACCGCAAAGCACTGGACAAGGCCGCCAGCCCCAACCAGATGGAATGGATTGATGATTGGGAAAGATGGTTGATGATTGATCTGGCCTATCAACGTGACAATCTGGACGTATATCTGTCCTTACTGGATAAAAATAATCCCAAAGAGGTTTTTCAGGCCGCCATTTCGACAACAATTCTCCCTTCGCCCGCCAGTTATGAAACATCCGAAAACGCGTTTACCTATTTTCTGGTGTATCTTGCCGCCGTTCGCAGCGGAGCGGAAAATCCCGATGACTACTTTAACAAAGCCGTCCGGCTCACCGCCGATCCGAATAGTGAAAATTTGCAAGAACTCCTGCAAACCTCACCGCTTAACACATCGAGTATCTGCGCCCTGGAGCTTGACCCTGTGGAAAAAACTATTATGCTAACCGCACTGGGGGTAAAATATCCCCAACACCGCGACGTGTTTTTTTCGCTGGCGCGGCGTTTGAATCACTATAGTCTTGAATTCCCCCATTTGTTTCTTCGATCTTTACATGAATCTTAACACCACGTCGTCAGCAACAAAAAGCTGTAGCGTTCGACAACCTGTTTTCATGTTGTTTCGTGAAGCGAGGGCAACTCCGACGTGGTGTCAACCATAAGGTTGTGAGAGGGTTTGGCCTTTTCAATCTCAGTGATAAGCTCACCCTGACGCCAGATGCGGACGGTGCCGGTGGATTCACTAATGGTGATGGCGATGCTTTTGGTGGCGGCGGTAATGGCGGCGGCGGCCATGTGGCGGGCGCCCAGGCCCTGGGGCAGTTCATTGGCGATAACCTTGGGTAATAAATACGTTCCCGCCGACACAATCGTACCGTTGCCTTTAATCACAAACGCTCCGTCAATCGTGGCGAACTCCTTGACGGTTTCACGCATCTGATCGTCGAGAATATTCCGCTCGCTATCATCATAGCCTTTGAACGGATTGATAATAAGCTGCTTGCTGTTGGCAATAACGTCATTGGAGTCGCCCAGCACAAAAATCGCTCCCAGCGGTTTGCCTTCCCGACCTTCGGCGGCCAGTTCCAGCGCCAGATTTAAAACACGCTCAAACACCGCCCGGCGAATATGTTCGGTGATGGGCGGCTGATCGACGGACTGGAACATTTCGTACTCAGCGCCCACCTGCATAACCATCATGGTGTCGAGCTTGCCCTGGCTCAAACCGGTGAGATATACAAAACGCTCGCCCGGCAGTAATTGCCGCTTGGAAAAACTGAGCATGGCGGCCATTTTAATCTGGCCGGTGCGCGTCAGGTTCACTTCCGGCAAACGCACCACCATATCGGTGAGAGCACACGCTGCTTTATATGCTTCTTCAGTACGGGTGATAAGAATAATTTTTAACGTGTCATCGAACGGCAGCTTGTTTAACGAATCAAGACTATCCAAGCCATCCACATACACTACAAGAGACTGCAATTGCGCTTTTTTCGCCACGTCGAGGGCCGCGGCCAGCATAACATCACCCGTGGAAACGGGCTTAATCGGTTGGCGTACGGCTTTTTTCTTCGCGGCTTTTTGCGCCATGGGTCACCCCAGATTTTCACGATACCAGTCAATCGCCTGACGAATACCTTCATCAAAGCTGACTGTCGGTTCATAACCTATAATCTCCTTGGCGCGCCGCACGTCCGCCAAAGAATGCTTGATGTCGCCCGGCCGCGGAGGATCGTATTTGGGTTTGATGTGCTGTTTATGCAATAATTCGCGAATGGTGTTCACGACGGTGTTCACGGTAACGGCGTTGGCGGTGCTTATATTCATGGCTTCACCCCGCCCCACGGAAACATTTGCGGCTTTCCAGTTGGCGTCGAGCACATTGGATATATAGGTAAAACCGCGCGACTGCTCGCCATCATCGAAAATAGTCGGGGCTTTATCCCGTAACAATGCTGAGACAAACAGCGGAATGGCCGCAGCGTACTGGCTGGTGGGATCCTGGCGTGGACCAAAAACATTGTAATACCGCAGGCAGATGGACTCAAAACCGTAGGTTTCGTAAAACGTGCGGCAATAAATCTCACCAATGGCCTTGGTCGCCCCGTAAGGGCTGATAGGGGCCAGCGGCAGTTCTTCATGCTGGGGCAGCACTTCGCTTTGGCCGTAAACCGAGGAACTGGAGGCGAACACCAGCCGCCGCACCTTGGCGTCCCGTCCGGCATACAGCATATTCAATGTACCCGTGACATTTACATCATTGTAGGTAAGTGGATCTTTCATACTGCGCGGCACGCTGCCCATCGCCGCGAGATGGTAAATGACCTCCACCCCCTCGCAGGCCTTCGCCACCGTGTTACGATCGCGGATGTCACCTTCAATCAGCTCGATCCGGTCGGCGACCTCGGTGAGGTTTTCCCGCTTGCCGGCGAAGAAATTATCCAAAACCCGCACCTCCTGGCCTTTTTCCAGTAGGAAACGCACCATGTTGCTGCCGATAAAACCCGCTCCGCCGGTCACCAATGCCTTTGTCATCCGCCGTAAACCTCCGAAAAAACCTTTAATCGAATCGTAAAGCCTATGTAACTCTATCCTTATACGTCGCCCCCGACAAGGTGGTTCTTGAGCCTAAAAAATGTTCTGCTGTTATCGGCCGTGAAATAAGCGACATCCTCAATGGTTACGTCCCGTAACTGTGCGATTTTTTCGGCCGTATGCACCATAAATGCTGGTTCATTGGGCTTTACACCCCGATGAGGAGCGGGGCTGAGAAACGGACAATCCGTCTCTAATAGCATCCGATCCGCGGAAACATATCGGGCTGCTTCTTGTATATTCGGAGCATTCTTGAATGTCACCACCCCAGAAAATGACAAGTAAAATCCGCGATCCAGTACTTGCTGCGCTTCCTTGCGTCCGCCGCTGAAACTGTGAAACAGCGTCCGACCCGCCGCTTGCGGCCAGGCGTCCAATACCGCCAGACAATCCTCGAACGCCTCCCGGCTGTGAACCACCACCGGCAGATTCATTTCTTCCGCCAAACCAACCTGGGCTTCAAACACACTTCGCTGCACCGGTCGTGGTGAATAATCGTAATGATAATCCAGCCCGATTTCACCGATGGCGACAATCTTTTCCGCTTGCGCAATCTGCTTTATTTCCGCTGCATCCGCCGGTCGAAACATTTTGGCGTCATGCGGGTGTATTCCCACCATGCCGTGTAAATTCTCAATTTGTTGACATAATCGGGCCACGGCCCGATTATCTTCCATATCCGTGCCGACAGTAACCCACTCTCCTATTCCCGCCTGTTGCGACCGTTCTATCACCGCTTCCAATTGCTCATGCAATGCCGGCGAAGTGAAATGTGCATGGGTGTCAATAAGATGTATCATTACGAACTCATGCGAAAAGCATTGACAAAATGTTTAACCTGGCCGTCATGACCGCGGTTGACGATAACAACCACCACATCAAACCGACAGGGTTGACGATGCGATTTATGTTGATGAATATACATCTGGGCGGCGCGGCGCAAATGTTGCTGTTTGGCGTAATTAACGACTTGTTCGGTCGCGATAAAATCTTCCGATTGTCGCGTTTTCACCTCCACAAACACCAGTGTTTCACCGTCACGCATAATCAAGTCAATTTCACCCTGACGAATGCGATAATTGCGTTTAATCAGCTTGTATCCTTGACGCCGCAAAAAACGCTCCGCCATTTTTTCGCCTATTCGGCCGCGATGATGCCGAACATCCTTATGTCGCCGCTGTCGCCACCAGCGAAGTATCGAATCGAACATGCACGACCCCCTTGCCATGGACACTATTTATATATCGGGCTAAAACACAGGACGCCGCTCCTACCGGCATCCTGCAATATGCTATTCACTTCCGCTACCGCCGACCTACTTTTTAACTGACCATTTTTCCCGCAAACGCACCGACTTGCCCACCCGATCGCGCAGGAAATATAGCTTCGCCCGGCGTTTATGACCGGAACGCTTCACTTCGATATTAACCACGCTCGGACTGTGGATAGGGAACACACGCTCGACGCCTTCGTTGTTGACAATACGACGAACCGTGAACTTCTCCCGAATGCCGGATCCGCGACGGGCGATGACCGTACCATTGAAAACCTGCACGCGCTCCTTGCCGCCTTCCACGATCCGCACATGGACATCCACCGTATCGCCTATGTTGAATGCGGGCGAATTTTGCTTGAGATGCGCACTCTCAACTTTTTCCAACAACTTCTGCATGACAACTTCTCCTGCAAACAATCTTTTTACAATTCCATATTTATCCACAGATAGAGTACAAATTGTTCATCTTGGATTTAGGAGTGAGGATTTTTAATTTCAAATCTCAAATCCAAAATCTTAAATCCATATAATCCGTGGTTAAATTTCTTCTTCTTTTTTCTGCATCAAATCCGGCCGCCGTTGCCGCGTTCGCTGTTCCGCCTGCTCCTGCCGCCATTGCCGCACCATTTGATGGTTGCCGCTCAGCAGCACATCCGGCACGCTCATGCCGCGAAAC
>JAFGBA010000230.1 GCA_016933395.1 Sedimentisphaerales bacterium
CAAAAGGAACAAATCCTGAAAATACAGTTAATTTTAGACAAATAACCAAGAGGGGGGTATATTGGCCAGCCATGCCTCAGGTTTTGGATGGTTTTTGATACATGTATAAAGTTATAGTTGTTAAGCTATAGTTACTTGGGATCGCTAATTCCAGCCTTTTTTCTTGGTTTTGCTTCGATATTCTGTAATTGTATTCTATACAATGTCTTATTATAACGATACTTAAATTGTTTTTTGGCTTTTAATGTCAAGTAACAAAAAGGGCCGAAAATTCTTTTTCTCCGTTTTTTAGCGTGGATTTTGTTGGGGACCGGTGCCTATCTAATAATATCTAATCATTATTTCCCTCAACTTGTATTGTCACAAATCGTTGTCAACGGCGGGATTGCCATAATTCCATGGTTTGCATGGTGTTACATGTAAATATGTTTGGATGATTAATAATTAATTTCATTTCCAAATTATTACCCTCCAAATTTTAACCGCACATGGGGCTACCTAATAGAAAGTTAATACCTGAATAGGTGGTTGAAAGTAGCCGAAAAAACAGAAAGCGGCGGTAGTGTATGCGTCGTTATCGGACTTTGAAAATGAGTTCCCTTTAAGGATGCCAAATGTCTTTGCATTCAAACCAACAGGATAAGAATCAAAATGATGAGGAATTTTTGTCTCTGTTTCTAGCGCACCAGAAACGGCTATTGGGTTTTATTTTAACTTTGATTCCTTGCCGCACGGATGCGGAAGATATCCTCCAGAAAACAGCCATGATTATGTTGCGGAAATATAACAAAGTTGGAGAGATCAAGCATTTCGGAAGTTGGGCTATTCAAATAGCCCGTTATGAAATTTTAAAATATAGGGAAAAGAATCGGGGGCGACATGTGCAATTTGACAGCCAGATTTTTGAACGAATTTTAGAAAATGCCGCCAGTCAAATAACAGAGTTTGACCGACGCCTTGAGGTGTTGGAACAATGTGTCGGAAAACTTCCTCCAACGGATCGCCAGTTGTTGCAATTGCGTTATAACAAGAGTCATACGATCAAGCAAATATCCAATCAGGTTAATCGGCCTGTTCAAGGATTATATAAAGCCATGGCCAGAATTCACAAACTTTTGCGCGATTGCGTCGAGCGAACTCTCCTTGCCGGAGACCGAGCATGAGGTTGTGGATTTTCATAGACCGGTATTCCGGAGAATACAAGTGAATTCATTGAATACACCCATGCCGTCAGAAAGATATGAATTATACTTCCGGGCGATGGAAGAAATTAATGAATTCGGTTCGGGGCAGGATTATTTTCATCAACTAAATCAATTGTTATCTTCCCAGCCGTCTCTGGTCGATGAGTACACGGATTTTATGCGCATTTATGTGGGTTTAACCCTTCCGGCTTTAACCATATCGGCTCCCGCCAAAGAAGAACTGCCCACCGCCGAAGAGTTGATGCGGGAAACTCTGGAATTAGAGGAGGAATTGGAAAAAAGCCGTCTGGAAGAACAAACCCGGCAATTCATGCAGGCGGCCGAGCGCGCCGCGGCCAAAATGATCGAACAGATACGCCAGGAGCAGATTCTTAACCAGCGGAATAAGCAAAGTGAAACAAAACCCAAAAAATCAGGGCTTAAATGGTCGGAAATGGCTTTGGTCGGTGCGATTGCCGCCGTAGTGGCCCTGGTAGTGGTAAATTTAACCTGGCATGCCTGGCGGCATGAAGCTATGCCGGTGGCCCAGGTTATCGAAACCGTTGACGCTCGTTGGAGCGGCGAGTTGCAACCGCCGCAGATTGGCGAACCTTTGTGTCCGAGATCGTTGGATTTGCAGACGGGGGTCGCCAAAGTGCTGTTTCCCGGGCAGGCGGAAGTAATTCTGGAGGCGCCGGTCAGGCTTGATTTGCAGACATATAACCGCCTGTTTCTAAACGAAGGTAAAATTGTCACCCGTATACTGGAAAACGGCGCGGGATTTACCGTTGGTACGGAACAGGCGAATATCATCGATTTGGGAACGGAATTCGGCATATATCAAAAACCCAATGAAAGTACGGACGTGCATGTTTTCCATGGACTTGTTTCCTGCTCCCCCCGGCGCGCGGATAGTACGGTAAAAACCCAGCCGGTTGTGGTTACGGAAGGTTCGGCTCGTAGGGTGCTTCGTAGCGGAGAAACCATGGAAACGATCGCTCTGGATCGTAATGAATTTGTACAATTTGAAGAATTCAATGCCCGTTATCAAGCCAATCAAGGTTCTTCCTACCATCGTTGGCTGGCATATAGTTACCAAATTCGGCGCGACCCGGACTTGGTGGTATATTACACGTTTGAGAAAAATGCACTCGAACCGGAGATGCTATTCAATTATGCCGCCGGAACATCCGGACGAATGAATGGCAAATTAATGACTGTGGAAAACGCCGGCCAACCACCCGTCTGGACGCAGGGACGTTGGCCCGTAAAATCGGCGTTACGATTCGACCGCGATAATGGAAGCCGGGTGGTGACGCCCGCTGACGCGGATTTATGCCTGCAAGGCGACATCACCATCGCCGTCTGGCTGTGTTGTCCGGAACAACAACGTGGCGGGCACATTCTTAGTAATCGCCAGGAATATAACGTGAATTATCAGATTTCCGTGGGGGATGTCCAAAACGGCAAATATCCCCTTCATTTCGCCCGGTATACATCGGATGTCGGATCCGACAAACCCAAAGCCTATATTCAAACGCCTTTTGAGTTTTCCGATGGCTGGTGTTTTCTTGCCTTTACCTATGATAATAACGTCGTTCGATATTATATCGATGGTGTGCTTTACGAAACCGTACCGTATATTTTTGCCTCCCCGTCGCCCGCGCTTGCGGAATTAGTGATTGGAGATACTTCGGAAAGCGTCCCCAAAGACTATAGCAAGAGGCGCTTCAACGGCCTGATGGATGAAATAGCGATATTTCGGCGTGTCTTGACGCCGGAGGAAATACAAACCATGTATAACGCCGGTAAACCTGAATAAGAAAAGGAGGTATTTATCGAAAAATACTTTTTGTAATGTAATGCGAATTAGAAAAGCGAAATACTGCCGGTGTGGTGCGTTGCCCGCTGTCAGCTTTTCCGGGAAAATGTTATTTCTCAAAAGATGAGGAGAATGTCATGAAATTATTGCAGAAAGTGACGATGTTGGTGGTTGCATGTGGCTTTGCTTTTAGCGTCGCTCCGGTGCAGGGAGCGTGGTCAGTTATCGATAACTTTGAGGGTGAAACCCTGGGCGCGCTTCACGGCCAGACGGCATCCAACGGCCAGGTATGGAATATCGATGCGGGCACGCAGTCCTATCTGGAGGCGGTCACCGAAGGTTCCGGCCAGGTATTTGAAGCCCTGCCGGGTGTTCCCAAGTATGGCTTTGGGAAATTGCCTTTGGCTACGACGATTGCCGAAGGCTCCAGCGGCACCTTGTATTATCGCGCCAAACTTGTTGACGCCACCGCGGGCGGAGCTACCGCCTACAGCGTAGGCGGTTATGACGGTACAGACACGGGACACTACTCCAAAACGGCGGTCATTGCTTTTGTAAATAACAATGATGGAACCGCCGAGGCTTTCGTTTATTCGGCGGTGGCGGGCGATGCGGTGGCCATTCAATTGGGCCAATGGTATGAGACCTGGATATATATAGATTTGACCGCCGCCGACCCGGTGGATTACTTTTTCGAAGGATATCTCGCCGGACCGGGCTTGAGCGGTCAAATATTACTGACCTCCGGCTCCGGTGCTGATACGCAGCAGTTGTTGCGCAGCTATACTGTCGGCAACGGCATTCAGGCCTTCTCCTTCTACAAATCCTCGGCCACGGTTCCCGCGCAAGGCTTTTTCATGGATGATGCTTACGTGGATATGTCAGGTAAAAATCTGACCAGTGTGCCGGAGCCTGCCGGCCTGATTCTATTAGGCCTGGGTGGACTGGCGTTACGGCGCAGGAAATGAATATTCCTCCTTCGGATGGCTGAGAACTCATCATTACGAGTTCTTGGCCTTCCGATGAGGACTTCAGGCAATATGTCAACAAGAACAATCAGTGCGGCTTTTGTATGGTTACATTTGTTCGGGACAAACACATTGAGAAGAGCTGAATTCTTAAATGAAGGAGTTGTTATGAAAACACTAAAATTGTTTTTAACAGTATTGTTTCTACTGGTATCGGCTGCGCCAAGTTGGGCGGGTTGGGGCATTATCGATGATTACGAGGGTGAAACTCTGGGCCTGATCCATGGTCAAACCGCGGCGAACGGCCAGGTGTGGAATATCGATTCGGGTACGCAGCCCTATCTGGAAGTGGCTGTCGAAGATTCCAGCCAGGTATTTGAATCCCTGCCGAGTACGCCCAAATACGGCTTTGGGCAGTTGCCTCTGGCTACGACAATAGCCGAAGGCACTACCGCTACCTTGTACTATCGGATTAAACTGATCGATGCCACCGCGGACGCAGCTACCGCCTACATTATAGGTGGTTATGATGGTACGGACACGGGACACTACTCCAAGACGGCGGTTATTGCTTTTGTAAACAACAATGATGGGACCGGCTGTGCTTTCGCTTACTCGACGGTAGCGGGCGATGAGCTTGCTATTCAGTTGGGCCAATGGTATGAGGCTTGGATCTATATAAATCTGACCGATGCTGATCCGGACAATTACTATTTTGAAGCGTATATCGACGGACCAGGGTTGAGCGGGCAAACATTGCTGACATCCAATGGAGGTGCCGATACGTATCAGTTGTTGCGCAACTATACCCCTGGTCAGGGCATCGTGGCTTTTTCCTTCTATAAATCCTCGGCCACGGTTCCGGCGCAGGGTTTTTTCATGGATGACGCTTATATCGATTTGAACGGCAAAAATCTTACCAGCGCCTACAATTGGCTGGCGTTGGCTCATGATCCCACGCCGGCCGATGGCGCAGAGGATGTGCCCCAGAATACCACATTAAGCTGGTACACCGGCTTGGCGGATATCAACGATCCTAACAGTTGGGCCACCTCAGGCATTACCCATCACCATGTCTATATGTCCAACGGCGACCCCGACGACCCCAACGTGTATTACAAAACGACCATTGCCGCCGGCGCGCAGACGGGTTCGTGGCCGCCTCCGACCATGCCTTTGGATAGCGTCTATTCTTGGCGCGTGGATGAAGGTTTCAACAGCAATCCCGGTGATCCGGGGGTTCTGACCGGTCAACTATGGACCTTTGACGTCGTGCATTCCGTGCCGACAATCGTGGAGCAGCCGGAAAGGGTGGTTGCCGATGTCGGCAGCAATCCTCAGTTCCATGTGGGAGCCATCAATCCCCTCACGGGTGATACGACAGGACTTTCTTATAAATGGTATAACGCCACAACCGGCCTGCCGCTTAATGACGGCGCCGAGTTCAGCAATACCACAACGGATACTCTTACGGTGCTGGACGCTCAAGTCGGTGATGATATGTATTTATTCTGCAGAGTGACAATGGTTACCGGAAGCAGCGACACCGACACCGTGACTTTGGGCGTGAAAGACCGTTTGACGTACTGGACGTTTGACGCCGCCCAATACAGCGGCGCCGCGCATGCCGACGAAGAAGGCTATCAGGCGGCGATTCCTCATGTCACCGGAACGGCGACTTTCACTACCGGCGCCGACGGGACGGCTGATGGCGCTCTGATTGTCGATGCCGATAACTGGTGCACCGCCGGCAGTTTTGTGCCGGAAGAGTACACCGGTGAGATGTCACTTAGCCTTTGGGTGAACTGGAATGGTCCCGGCGAACCTGCCGCCACGCAGTACATGATTAGCAAACGCAAAGCCGATGGGTCCAGCCATTTCCATTGCGGCGGATTGTCATCGACCTCCGGTGCTTTCAAGATACGCACTTCGTTGACGGGTGATTATACCGTTACTCCCGGCCTGACCGCAGGGGCATGGAACCATGTGGTCTTTACCGTGGCCAATTATGATGGTGGCGCCAAGCGGGTAAGGATTTACCTCAACGGATTGGGAGAACTCGACGCCACGACATTTCTCTTTGGTAATTTCCCGGATGCCGTCATCACCATCGGCTCGTTGGACGACGCCGGGGTTTACCCGCTTAACGGCGCGGTGGATGATGTAGCCATCTACAATTACGCCCTGACGCCGACGGAAGTGGCCACACTCTACAGTTCGATCAACGGCCCCTATTGTTTGGAATATCCGCCGTTTGATTATGACCAGAGCTGCGTTGTGGATTTGGCTGATTTCGCCATCTTCGCGGCCCAATGGCTGGATTGTAACATATTCCCGACCTGCATCACGACTGTTCCATAACACGACCTGGGAATACCGTTCTCTTTATAACGAACTCGCTTAAGGCAATCCTCCAACCGGGGGGTTGCCTTGCGAGGGACATTAAAGGTTTTAATTGACCATTTGGAGGTCAGTTCTTGCTTGGTTTATAACGGGCATTTCGGAGTGTTTGATCATGAGAACGAAACGAGGCTTCACACTAATCGAATTGCTGGTAGTCGTGTCGATTATCGCTTTATTGGTATCCATTCTGCTGCCGGCGCTGGGCAGGGCACGCGAGCAGGCCAAGCGGGTGATGTGCGCCACCCATCTTCACGCTGATTATATGGGCATGGCCGCTTATTCAAGCGATAATGACGGCATAGCCTTCCCCCACGCTGTGTGTCCTGATGATAATCCCGGCAACGATCCCGATTGGTTTTCCCAAAACGCGACACGTTATGTGCGGTTTTATATTTGGCTGGATGCCGGCGGAAATTATCAATACCGGAATTTCGGTATTCTCTATCATAACGGCTATGTCGATAATGCGGAAATTTTTTATTGCCCTGCGCAAAAATCCATATCCTTTAGATATGATACTTATGTAGAAGACCCGCCTCGGGAGTGGGGATTGATTCCAGGAGTGGACTTTGACGGGCCTTCAACCAGTGCAAACGCGCGCGTTCGCCAAGGATATCACTATTTCCCCCTGAAACAACGCAATCTACATTGGAATCGTTTTGGTGATAACGGCTGGGCCGACGCCAAAACATTTTTAGCCAGTAAATTTGCAGACTATAAAGCGGACTTTGCCATCATCACCGAGCCTCTGCAGATGTATGAGTGGGATATAAGAGTCTATTGTGCTCATACCAAGGACATCGAAAAAGATCCTCTGGGGTTGAATACCTGTTTTGGCGATGGCCATGTGAATTTCTGTATGGATGAAGAAGCTTTAGACCCTGATGGCATTTACTGGAAAGATGGTGGTCCCGCCATGATGGGCTGGTATGGATTCGGCAATTTCTGGGAGCTTTTGAAATAATCCATTAGCTCTTTCGGCAGACAGCCCGGCATTGAGATTTCTTATCGTCCCGTAATTCGTGCGTTAAGCGTATTACGGGGCGATTTTTTCGATGTAAATTTCTACAAATGCCAAGGACTTCGATATGAACGCATCAGATAACGATTTGCCTGGTCATTCTTGATGAATGTTTCTGTATCGGGATGCCAGTTTAATTTTCGGCCGGTCAGCATGGCGATTTCACCCAGAAGCCCGACGCTGATGGAGCGATGGGCCGTTTCCGCCGGGGCGGCCGTCACGCCGCGGGATTTCACACAATCGATAAAATTATCGTAATGGTCCTGACTGCGATAGAGCTGAGCTTCATCCGGACCGATTTTCTCGCGTAAGACGCCGGCGTCAGACGCCTTGGTTATTCGGCGATTGATGAAGATCCATCCCTTGTCGCCATACCAGCAAATGCCCTGGCCGTGCGGCAGCTTCGATTTATTGGCTATGCGGATGCGCGTTCCATCAGCGTAAGTGCATTGAATATCATAAGTGTAAGGCACATCATAAATGCCTTCCACGGGGTAGTCCCCTTTGCCTTCAATCTCCACCGGGCCGGTATGGTCAAATCCCAAAGCCCAATGCGCAATATCCACGTGGTGGCCGATCCAGTCGGTTAATTTACCACCTGAGTAATCCGAAATGTGCCGCCAGTAATAATGCACCCCTGATCGGTCTTGGTTCGATGCGGTAGGAGGGTCGAAATTCTGGTAAGGCCGCCAGGGCGCCGGTCCCAGCCAGAGGTCGTAATCAAAATAATCCGGACATGGAACTATATCGGGTTTTGGCCCGACAGGTCCTTCTCCATCGGGAAGACCGACTTCCACATGGGAAATTTTTCCAATACGTCCGTTTCGCACCAGTTCCGCAACGCGGCGAAATGCTCCTTCTGATCGCTGCCAACTGCCGGTCTGCCAGACAATGCCATAGCGATTAAGGGTTCGGCACATGGCTCGTCCTTCACCAATCGTACGAGAAAAAGGTTTTTCCCCGTACATGTCAATCCCTTTGCGGGCACAGGCAACTGTCACCAGGGCGTGCCAATGATCCGGCAAGGCATGACTGACAATATCGACGGGTGTTGAGGCGATTAATTCACGAAAGTCACGATAGATTTTACAATCATTATTTTCGTATTTTGTATCAACCAGCCTTTTTTTGTCATGTGCATGGCGATTATCCACATCACAAACGGCAATAACTTGAATGTCTTTTTCCCGTTCGAGAAAAGATTTCAGATTATTGCCGCCCATGCCTCCACAGCCGATCTGGGCCAGTGTCAGTCGATTGCTGGGAGCTGTTGTGCCGGCTTTTCCCAGGGCCGAAGACGGAATGATGTAGGGAAAACCGGCAAGACCGACGGTTAATCCCGCCGTTTTTCGCAAAAAAGACCTTCTGTTAACCGTTTTTTTCATCTATATTCGAAATAACCAGCTTGGACTATCGGGCCGCCTTTTTTGTTATTCTTCGAAATTCCCAACCAACAGCCATTTATTTGGTGACCGCCAGGGCGTCCAAGTTCGGTCCGGATTCAAGGGCGATGATTTTAACAAAATTTCCTCCTTTTTTAAAGGCGGCTTTAGCTTCGATGGTTTGCCAGGTTTTCCAATTACCGGTGCTGGAAAATTCGAGAATCCCGGCTTTTTGACCGTTGATATGCAATTCGCAAGGCCGATTGCCGGCGGCCGCGTAACGGAAGGTGAGTTTGTACTCCCCGGTTCGGTCGGCCAGTACGTTATCCCATTCGACATAACTGCCCGCATCGCCGAAATCGACAAAACCGGTTCCCTGATATCCTTTGAAATTATCGGCCTTGGTGCAGTTGACCAGTTTGGCTGCTTCCGCTTCATAAATATCGCCATCCATCTTGGAGGCGATCGCCGCGGCGGCCGCATTTTCGCGGTGGGGATAATAAATTTCTCCGCCAACGCCCAAGTCCTTTACGCGTAAATGACGAAACTGGTACATCAAATCTTTTTCGCCGTGATGCTGAATGCCGATGCGGCCGGACAAATCCATCTCATCGTGGACATCCGTCGTCAAAATATCATTGACGTAAATCTGAATATGGCCGCCAATGCAGACAATCCGGTACATATTCCATTCACCTTGCTTGTAACATTCATCGGCACGAGCACGGAAAGCCGCAATTGACGCATTCTTCTCTTCTTCGGATTCCGCATGATCCTTGTTCGGTGAGATAAACCATTTTCTCCGTCCCTCGTCGTAGAGTCCGCCGGACCATTTACGGTCAGAGGTGTCCACCTCGGCCTGATAGCCCCAGACACGATTTTTCGCTTTCTGACAACGGAACATAAAACCGGAATTCCCCCCATTGATCGGCATTTTAACTTTGCCTTCAAAGACGAAGTTGGCGTATTCCTTTTTCGTCAGCAGGAACCACTTGCCTTTTTCCGAGGTTAGACTGACCACGCCATCTTCATACACAGCCTTGCCCCATTCGTAGGGATTTTCCCAGTTACTAAGGTTTTCATCCTGGAGCAGTTCTTCCCATGAGGCCTTCTTCGGAGTTTTAATGTATGACTTTTTGGATGCCGCCGGTTTCTCTTCATCATAAGCAGTCCAGTTCGGACGAACGGCCGGTCCCTTCAGCATTTTATCAGCTTCCGGATGATTAGTGATTTTCATCGCCTCAGCATCGTACTTTAAGGCGCCGCCAAAACGTTGACCGATACACCCCAAGCATAACAGTTCCGCCAGCGGAGCGCCGATCTCAAACGGTGAATTCGTCGGCTCGATACCCTGGCAGGCATTCAGGAAGTTATGGTAGTGGTCCGGCAACTCGCCTTCGGGTTGGGGAAGTTTTCCTTCTTTTTCCATTTGTTCAAGTTTGGCGTTCATCTTGAAGTGATATTTAGCGCCATGGCTGGTTCCGGTAACCACCGCATCATCCAGGTAAATCATAGATCCGATGGGAACCAGATCCTCCGGATAACCGGTTGGTTTGGGCGGCAGATTACCCTGTCCATCATACCATTTTAATTCCAGCGGAGGCATTCCTTCACGAGCACTGAATCTGAAGGTAATCACTGATCCCTGGGGATAAAAAAGATCGCTGGGGCCGATGAGTTTCGTGCTGATTTCATACGGCCGGCCCAGCTTGAGATAACGATGAACGGCGTCCAGGACATGAGCGCCCCAATCGCCCATAGCGCCGCAGCCGAAATCATACCAGCAGCGCCAGTTGCCGTCGATCAACTTATCGCTATAGGGCCGAAACGGACGACGGCCCAGCCACTGATCCCAGTCATAACCTACCGGGGGAATCGCTTCCGGATACTCCTTGAAGGTCCAACCGTGCCAGCGGCGGCTTTTGGTCATCCAGGTATCGATCCGTTTGACATTTTTAATCAGTCCGGCCTCGACCCATTGGCCAAACTGGATCGTCCCAAATCCGGAATGTCCCTGGTTGCCCATCTGGGTGACGACACCGGTTTTTCGGGCGACTTTTTCGACCAAACGGCACTCATAAACGTTCTGAGCCAGCGGTTTTTCCACATAAACATGTTTGCCTAAAAGCATCGCGTGGACGATCATCGGAAAATGAGCGTGGTCTGGCGTGGCGACCACGACGGCATCAATTTGATCATGCATTTTCTCAAACATTTCCCGATAATCGCGGAAACAGGGAATGCCGGGAAATCCCTTCATCGTATAATCATGCGTGGTGAAAAGCACATCCGCGAAAGCCACGAACGTGGCCTGGTCGTCATGTTCTTTGAAAATATCCAGAACCTGGCCGCCGCGGTTAAAGACGCCGATTTGAGCCATGCGAATTTTTTGGCCTTTCGGAATAAAACGAGGCTTATCCAACGCAATAATTTCTTTATCCGCGAAGACCCCGCCGCCGTTCAACAATAAAATCGGGGGGGTGTATAAAATTGTTTTCAGCAGGGATCGCCGTGATAAATCCTTTTTTTTCATCGTTTAATCCTTCCGTTTAGAAAAAAAGCAGGTCGTGCGGATTTAACTATTCAATCTCTCTTATTTTGATATTCTTGAATGATACTTGATTGCCATGGTCCTGAAGCAGAATGTGCCCTTTTTCCCATTCGCCAAAGCCGGGCCAATCCTTGTATTTGCTTTCCTGAATAAGCTTGCGAAATTCCGGCGTTTTACGCTCATATTCGAGGATTTTCCGGCCGTTAAGCCAGTGCTCAACATGATTACCCTTCGAAATAATCGCGGCATGATTCCACTGACCGATGGGATTCGGATTTTTTACGCAGTTATCCGCTTCGATTAAGTCATATAGACATCCTAATGCACGGCTCCCCTTGTGATTTCCCAGCCTGGCGTCGGGGTGAATGGCGTCATCCAGGAGCTGATATTCCAGGCCGATCGAAGACCCCGGCCCTTTGTTCAGTTCCGGGTCCACAAAATACTTGATGCCGCTGTTGGCGCCGGGCGTCAGTTTAAAATCCAGATGCAATTCAAAATCATTATATTTATCCACGGTAATAATATCGCCGCCGGCCGCGGATTCGCCTCCGCCGGATTCCAGCACCGTCAGCACCCCGTCTTTAATAATCCACCCGCCGGCGGGAAAACTGTCCTGTTTGGCGCTGCGCCAACCCGTGGGGGTTTTCCCGTCAAAAAGGTATTTAAAGCCTCCTTCAAGGTTACCCAATTTATTATCCATGCTTTCGACCGACAACGGCATCGGCTTGGCATAACTGGCCGGACTTTCATCAACAAGACGAATATTCCGCCAGTTTACTTCAATCCCTTCTCTTTCCTTATTGTTTCCAATGCCATGAACCTGAAGCGCAATAAATCCTGTGTGGGTCATGGTGTCATACAGATGAGCGGCCGGAACATCATTTACCCAGGTCTTGATTGTTGTACCGACGGCCTCGATGCGAAATTTATTCCACTGGCCTGGTTTAAACGCTTTTCGCGCCTCTGGATTGTCTTTGAGGGGATAGAGCCAACCGCGGCGCGATTCATCATAAATACCGCCGGTCCAGCTTCGCTCCGAAGGGTCGATTTCTATCTGATAACCATGAACAACGCCATTGCGGTATTCCGGGAAACTGTTGGAGCGAATCTGAACACCCGAATTCAATTTTGCATCAACCTTGAATTCAAGTTCGAGGATAAAATCAGAATAGTTCTGTTTCGTACATAGAAAACTATTCGAAGTGTTCAGAACGGTCTTTCCAACGATTACTCCATCCACAACGGTATATTCCGCCTGACCGCCCTTCTGAACCCACCCATTTAAGGTTTTTCCGTCGAATAATTCTTTCATTGGCTCACCGGCAAAGATTGTAACGCCTGTTGTTAAAAGAACTAACACAACGACTGCTCGAAACGGACGATTTTGAAGGTTCATAAAAACTCCTCATAATGATGTATACCCCGGTATATTTTTCAATGTTCCTATCTACTATTTCTGACAGTGGCTGTCAACAAGAATTAACACTGTCAAAATAGTAAACGTTTACTGAAAATAGCCTTATTATAAGTTAAAGCGCGTTCATGATCGATAACTCTGATATAGGCGAGGATGTATATACAAGTAACAGAAAACGAAAAAAACCATTCCCAGGCCCCCGATATTCATCCGCCGGCTTGCCAAAATTATTTATGGCCTACTGATATCAGGAATCCAAAATCAGCCATTAGTCACGCACCCCGCAAAAACGACGATAAAGCGGAGGCAAAATAAATAATAGGGCGCTCATTAGAACAATGCAGGCGCCAGTGGGTAAATTTAACAGATAAGATACCATAATGCCGCCTAGAGTGCTGAAAATACCGCTGGTTATACTTAATACTAATATGCTGCGGAATCTCCGGCCAATTTGGTAGGCTACGGCGGCGGGATTGGTAATCAGACTGAAAATTAGCAACCCTCCGACGATTTCCAGATTGATGGCGATGACGCCGCCGCACAAGGCGAGAAATCCGGCAAGGATAAGGGTGTCGGGAATGCCGGTTGAGGCTGCGGCGATGCGGCTAAGTAAAATCGCCTTCATTTCCCGTCGGAACAAGCTTGCAAAGGCCGCGACCAGAATACCCATGACGGCCATGGCGATAATATCACGGGTTCGGACAAACAACACGCTGCCCCACATCCAGCCATAGAGTTCGTTGCGACTGCCTTCGACCAAACCTACACCCAAAAAAGTTAATCCCATAAAGGTGGAGAATAACGCCGCCAGGGCGACATTTATATCTATGTGGGTTTTATCCGGCCGTAGTGGGGCCAGCAAAATGCCGGTAAGGATAGCGGCCGAGATAGCGGCGATAGTCGGGTTAATGCCGAACACTACGCCCCAGACCATGCCCGCCATCGCCGCGTG
>JAFGBA010000231.1 GCA_016933395.1 Sedimentisphaerales bacterium
ATTGATGCGCTGCTCCTGGCGCGAGGCGCTGATGACCACCGGAATTTCCATAAAGAGCAGGTTTTCCGTCCCCTCTCCCGGCTTGATATCGGACCATTCATCCGGGCTGTCGGATGACAGGCTGTTGGGATCGGATACCGCCGCGTAAAGCACCGGAGACACTATTACACAAAACGCCATAGTTAGATAAATGGAACGTTTCATGAAATATCCCTTCATTAAATGCGTTGTCCTTGTTTTATGTTCACGTTTTGACATCGGAATGTGTCAATCCTCTTGGAAATAAAATTGTATATTTCAGGATCGCTGCCGCCGAAAAACCCCGGTGATACGACCCACACCGGACTCTTCCACCGACCTCTTCAATTATTTTCGGTTATTTTTATGAGTTTTATCATCTGCCCAAAGAATAGTTGCTCCATAACGGCAAACAGGCCGCTTATCACTACTGATATCGCGTTAATGGTTATTTCCCCCGCCGTCGATAAAAATGGATTTTGGATATTATCGGACAATAAATGGCATAAAGATAATCTCTCATTTAGCCGCAAAAGACCTGTCACGGCGTGCCGGGTGCCATGCTCACGCTTGCGTGAGCATGTTCTACGGGTTTACGTCGGCTGATCCGTGCTCTTGTGTGTGCCATGCTCACGCTCACGTGAGCATGCCCTTCACACTTTTGACACTTTATTTTACTTTTCACACCCCGCCTCCCCGAACAACCCATTCCCGCCGCTGCGTTCTGTCATTACCGCGCCGGCGGGACATGAAGCGAAGCGGAATCGCAGTAATAATGAATTTTTGAGATCCCCTTTACACCCACCCCCGAATCCCCTATAATATTTTTTCAATAAGGTCTTGGCAGATTATATCACATTTACATAAGGAGAACATCATGAAAGCGACCATTTTCTTCAGCATATTATTAACGGCCACCGTCCTGGCTCTCGGCTGCGCCCCTCGCTAACAGGAGAATTAAAGGTGTCAGGAACCTTTTTTCGGACGGCCTCTGGGTTTTAGCGTACATTCGAGGTTCAATTTAGCGAAATTTAACCGACGTAACCACGGCCGTGCCATGCGTTCCTGACACCTATAGTTTACACCTTTATTTCCACCGGTGAAATCAGCTCATTGATTTCCCAATGCCGCGACCTACTTTGTGTTGGACTTCAGGGCCGAAACCAAAATGGCAACGGCTGACAAACCGACAACCACGTAAACAACGCGCGCCAGCACCGACATTTGGCCAAAGATAGCTGCAACCAGGTCGAATTTAAAAAGCCCCACCAATCCCCAGTTCAGCCCTCCGACAACAAGCAGAATCAAAGCAATCCATAGCCATGCGTTAAGTTTTAACATTGTTTGTCTCCTGTGATAAAAGTTCGCTTCACTTTTAAACCGTTTTTAAACGGTCTCGTCAATTAGGGCAATATCACGGTATCAACGACGTGAATAACGCCATTTTTGCACATAATATCCGTTTGCACTACCTTCGCGTCATTAATCATGACGCCGTTCCCGCTCGTCCTGATCTTCAAATCTTTGCCCAGCAATGTCGTCGCCGAATGCAGGCCTGTCACATCCTTGGCCAAAACCTTACCCGAAACCACATGGTATTTGAGGATATCGGCCAGTTTGTCTTTGTTCTCAGGTCTTAATAGACTATCCACTGTACCCGACGGCAGCTTGGCAAATGCCTCATCGGTCGGGGCGAAGACGGTAAACGGCCCCGGCCCCTTGAGCGCATCAACCAAATCGGCAGCCTTGATCGCGGTGACCAAGGTATTGAAAGACCCTGCCTGCACAGCCGTATCAACAATATCCTGTTTTGCTGCCGTACACGCAGCACGATGACCATTTTGACAGCCAACAAGCCAGACTGCCATCAGAACGGCTTGAACGAAAACCAAAATACGAGTCTTGTTTGTGCTCATAACATGATCCTTTCGCATCTAAATAAATGAATATCCAAAACAACCTAATCATCATATTATTAGCTTTCGAGTCCATTAGAGTCCATTACACCCCCCCAAATATCTTGGATATTTAATCCGCAAACTTCTTAATTATTGCATAACCTTCAACGTAACATCATTATTATCAACATCTTAAGTTTTCACCCGCAATTATTCCTACAAACAGAAATAATTTGCCGGGTACACGAACGGAGGTGTTAGAAATTAAGCGGAGTTAAAGGGAATGTCAGAGCACTTTTTCCACTGCCGCTTATCTCTGGCCGGGTGGCCTTCGCGGGAATGACATTCGGGGCTAATGTCCTGTTTTACAAAAAATTATACGCAATTCCATAAAACAAACGGTCAGTTTGACTCATTTTATAAATTGCGATCCAGTCGCCGATATTGGATGGCTTCGGACAAATGTTCGGCTTTAATGTTTTCGGCATCTTCCATATCAGCGATGGTGCGGGCGAGTTTGAGCACTTTATCATGCGCGCGGGCGCTGAGGCCGAGTTCGTAAACGGCCTGTTTAAGAATCTGCTCGCCGGCCTCGTCAAGTTCGCAATACGTGCGCAATTGTTTGCTGGTCATGCGCGAGTTTGTTAAACATCCGTTACCGCTGAAGCGTTGCGTTTGCCTGGCACGTGCGTGCAATACCTGCTTACGCATCGTTGCCGAATCTGTGCCATCGCGTTTGCTCGACAAATCCCGATACGGCACGGCCGGGACTTCCACGTGGATATCAATCCGATCCACCAGCGGCCCGCTGATGCGCGATAGATACTTCTCCACCTGATTCGGCGTGCATTTGCACTTGCGTTTGGGGTCCGTTAAGTATCCGCAGGGGCAAGGATTCATGGCCGCTACCAACATAATGTTGGCGGGAAAAGTCAGGGTTCCGGCCGCACGGCTGATGGTGACATGATGATCCTCAAGCGGCTGGCGAATAGTCTCCAGTACGGGCCGCTTAAATTCCGGGAATTCATCAAGGAACAGCAGCCCGTTATGAGCCAGGGAAAGTTCCCCCGGTCGGGGAATCGTCCCGCCGCCGACCAAACTGGGACCGCTGGCTGAATGGTGCGGGCTGCGAACCGGCCGCACGCCAAGCAGTGAGGCGCCTTTCTCCAAAAGACCCAGGGCGGAATAAACCCGTGTTGTTTGTAGGGATTCCTCCAGCGTCAAAGGCGGCAAAATGGTGGGCAGCCGTTTGGTAAGCATGGTTTTGCCCGAACCCGGCGGGCCGATCATCAATACATTATGGTTGCCCGCCGCCGCAATAGCCAGGGCCCGTTTGGCGTGTTCCTGGCCTTTCACATCCGCAAAATCAAGATCGCAACGTGAGGCCTGTCGAAATACCTCGTCAATATCCACCTCCAATGGTTCCAGCGGTAACTGGCCGTTGAGCCAGCCGACAGCCTGGGTTAGTGAGCTGATGGGAATTACCGTAATATCCTGCACCACGGCGGCTTCGGCGGCATTATCGGTTGGAACAAGAAGATACCGAAAACCTTCCCGGCGGGCCATCATCGCGGTTGCCAATGCCCCGCGAATGGACCGAATCCGCCCATCCAGAGCCAATTCACCGACGATGACAGTTTCGCCAAGAGTTTCGCTTTGTATAATACCCTGGCCGGCGATCATGCCTAAAGCGATCGGCAGGTCAAAACGAGGCCCTTCCTTCTTAATATCTGCCGGAGCAAGGTTTATGATGCTGGCGGTGGTTGGGTGACTGTAACCGCAATTGATCACGGCACTACGAACTCGCTCAATAGATTCCTTTACCGCCGCATCGGGTAAACCCACGATAGTGCTGCGTTCGAAACCGCCTTGACCAACATCAACCTCAACTTCACAAGCGACCGCATCAATGCCTAGCAACGCCGAACTATGAATTCTCGCGAGCATAAAACCTCCCCTGCGACGCGCGCCGGAGTGAGTAAAAAACCCTGTTAAATACGATAAGAAACAGTCCTTATTGTAGAGTCAACAGGGCATTCGAGCAACAGAAAGTATAAGTGCTTTATTTTAAAGAGGTTATGATTGTATTGCAAAAAGCGAGAAATTCCAAGCTTGTTGTGGTTAAAGCTTTGAAAAATTACTTGACTTGTCATTGGGAGCATTTAGAATGCCAATAAGTTGAAGTGGGTAAGCATCCGGCCGGCCTGCGGACGGGGGTACCAATGGCAAGCCTGCCTTATTAAGGAGAATACCCGCCTGCCGGTTCCGCAAAGTTGCGGAGGTTTGGGAAATCCGACGGTTTCATACCTTGTTGCAAGGAGTTATACATTGAGTGCTTTTACCAAATTATTAGTGGTATTGGTGGGTATTGTGGGCATTTTTCTAAGCGGGGCTGTTACTAACTTTGTTATCCAGACGGATAACTGGAAAGCCGCTTATGAAGATCAGGAAACCATTGCCACGGCCGCACAGGTTCAGGCATTGGCGGCGGAAGAGGCCATGAAACAGGCCATTTCTCGCTATGAGCTTCTCAACAAGCAACTTCAGGAAAGCGTTGCCATGTTGGAAAAGGAGAAATCCGACCTAATGCAACGTTACGTCACGGCCGAACAGGCGCGGGTGCAGTCGGAAAGCACCAGCACGGTTGCGGTTAACACCATGAACTCACTCCGGCAGACGCTTGATAACACCTCCGCCGCCCAAAATGCCGTTCAGGCCAAGCTGGATACCGCCTTGGAGGATATGATTGTCGCCCAATCTCGCGTAACTACTATGACCTACCAACTCAACAGCCTTCAGGCCGAGCGGGACCAGTTGTTGTCGCTTAAACGGCGAAACGAAGAGAAAATTTATGAGTTGGAAAATGAAATTGTCCGTATAAATCAGCAACTTCAGGAAGTTCGTCTGGCAGGGCGGGCCGTCGAAGCCAACCACGACCAGGTTTCCAGCGTAACACCTGCTGCAACGGGCGGTGTACCTATTCGCGGTCAGATTACTGATATTTCAGGCGGTTTGGCGGCTATTTCGGTAGGTTCTTCTTCGGGAGTGCAGGAAAACATGCGTTTTAATGTCATCCGTGGCGGAAAATACCTTGGCGATTTGGTAGTTACATTGGTCGAACCCACCCAGTCAGGTGGGAAAATCGAGCGTCAACAAGGAACCATCGTGGTGGGAGATTACATAACCACCGGTTTTGATTGATGTTATAATGATTTTAGAATTGAGGTGACATCTTGGCCACACCGGTGAAAACAAAAACGAATTCGAACCCTAGTGATATTTATACCGCCCTTCTGGGTTTGTCGCTGCTGGCGCTGTCTGGAACAACGGGACTTGTGTGCTATTGGTCCTACCAGTTGTTCGATCGTTTGTTTTAAAATCCTTTCAAGGGCAGCATAATATAAAGGCAATGGTAATGTATCCTGGTGCAATAGGTTGCGCTGGGAATCACTTCCGGTTATGGCTTAATTTGGGCAAGTTTCCGTTGCCCCAATAAGACTTCTTGCAGCGGACATTGGTCCCCGCTAAAATACGCGCTTGTTACATCGTCGATTCATCTCGGCATTATGGCTGATATAGGTCTGGAAAGGACCGCAATGGTGTTCAATAACATCTTAGGACTTTTCTCGCTGGATATGGGCATCGACTTGGGCACCTGCAATACCCTGGTGTGCGTTCGGGGTGACGGTATCGTGCTCAATGAACCTTCGGTTGTGGCCGTGAGGAAGGGAACCAATCGCGTTTTGCAAAACGGCAATGCGGTGGGTCTGGTTGCCAAGGAGATGTTGGGCAAGACGCCGGGTTCGATTTCGGCGATTCGTCCTCTCAAAGACGGCGTCATCAGCGATTTTGAAATCACCGAAGCCATGTTGAGTTATTTTATCCGCAAGGTTCACGGCCGGCGCGGTTTGATTCGTCCGCGCGTGGTCATCGCCGTGCCCAGCGGTATTACGGCGGTGGAAAAACGCGCCGTGCTTGATTCCGCCGAACGGGCCGGGGCGCGCAAAGTTTATTTGGTGCAGGAGCCGATGGCGGCGGGGATTGGCGCCGGGTTGCCCATCACCGAACCTACGGCATCCATGATCGTTGATATTGGCGGCGGGACGACGGAAGTCGCCATTATGAGTCTGGCCGACATCAGCGTGAGGGAGTCGGTGCGTGTGGCGGGCGATGACATGGACGAGGCTATTATCAATCACCTGAAGCGCACCTATAACCTGCTCATTGGCGAAGCCCGCGCGGAAAAAATCAAGATTCAGATTGGTTCGGCCGCTCCTCTGGACGAAGAATTAACGATGGAAATCAGCGGACGGGACACCATCAGCGGTCTGCCGCGTAAAATTGTCATTACCAGCGAAGAAATACGCGAGTCTTTAAAGGAACCTGTTTCCGCCATCATTGAAACGGTTACGCGGACGCTGGAGCGAGCCGAACCGGAGTTGGCGGCGGACCTTATTGATAATGGGATTTGCCTCGCCGGCGGCGGTGCGTTATTGCGCAGACTTGACGTCATTCTGGCCAATGCCACCGGGTTGAGAATACGCATCGCCGATGATCCCCTCACCTGTGTCGCCCGCGGCACCAGTGTCTATCTGGAAAACCTCGAACTCTGGAAAGACACCATGGAGTCGGACGATACCAGCATGTAATCGTTTCTCCGTAGCGGGAGGAGAAATAATGGGTTGCATGGCCATCTTGGGGTGGGGATTACGGCGCGGATTTGGTAAAAAAATTGTAACTATTCACAGTATGGCAAGCCCCTGACGAAAGTCAGGGGTCGAATGGACAAGACGCACAAAAACGCACAGGGCATTCGACCCCCAACGTTCGATGGAGGCTGAAATAGAAAACCGTGAACGGTTACAAAAAATAAAAATTTTCTCCGGGTAGAACGCCTGTGTTACGATAGCCAATGATTCCTGACGTGCGACATTTTGAATTTCGGCTGACGGTTAAGCGAGTTTTTTTCCTGTGTATGGCGGGTTCATTGGCGTGTTTGTTGTTTGTGCCTTCGGAATGGACGGATCGTCTGGATCATTTTTTAGCGACGGTGCTGGGGCCGATTACACGCACCAGCCAGAATGCCCAGTTGGCGGTTACTGAAAAAATCGACGTGCTTTGTGATCCCACCGTTTCCGTTGAACGTTACGACCGGTTATTGGATGAATATCGCAAGTTGCAGGCGGAATATCAGAACTTGCGGCAATTGGCCGAACAGCAGCAACAGTGGATCGAGCGTTTAACGGGTTTGCGGCAGCATTTTGGCCTGGCCCGGGTGCGGCTGACGACGGCGGAAGTGGTTGATTATGATTGTGATACTCGCCGCCGCGCGATGCGTTTGCGGTGTGATTCGACAACGGCATTGGCCGAGGGACAACACGTTTTAGCGCCGGTGCAGCAAGGAAAAAACACATCGGAGGATATCCTGCAACAACAATGCGGCTTGTGCGTTATTGGACGGGTCATCAGTATCGCCGGTGATTCGGCGAAAGTACAACTTATAGATGATCCTGGGTTTTCCCTGCCGGTTTTCATCGAACCACATCCGCGCCGGGTGCAGGAAACCTGGCGGGTGCAGGGTGTATTGCGCGGACGGTCGCTGGATAAACCCTCGGTGACGATGGTAACCGCGGAAACGGCGGTGTTGCCCGGTGACGGCGTTTACGCCTGCTCGGACCCGGCTGCTTTACCCGTTGCCGTACTGGTCGGTTACGTGGAAACCTGCCGCCGCAACGACAGCGATCCGGTGTTGTGGGACATTACCCTTCGTCCGGCCGCGGATCTCAACCGATTGCGTGATGTGGTGATTGTCGATGCGTCCGTGGATTGATACGAGCCTTTCGCTTTAAGTCGATCTCTGACTTTCGGGATTTAAATTATATATGCGTTGGCGTAATGTTTTTATCATGGTGCTTGTGCTGGTTGTGGTGCAGGCGGTGCTGCATCGACTGGTGGGAATGGGGCCGCGGCGATTATTACCGGACCTTTTGTTAATGACGGCGGTGGTATTGGTTCTGCGCAGCATGGATAATGACGCTTTAATTGTGGCGTGGCTGCTGGGATTTTTCAAAGACCTTATTACCGAGGCCCCCCTTGGCGCTTATGCGATTGCGTTTGGTCTCACAGCCCTGTTATTAACCTGGCTACGGGAGCTGTTATATCGGGATAATACCCTGGGGATGATGCTGGTAACATTTCTGGCGGCCGTGGTGATCGAGGAACTGGTGCTGATTTGGTCCATCTACCAAGACCGCATTAGTAGCGGGAATTGGGGGTCAACCACTACGGCGATTTTGCTGGGCGCTGTTGTGACGGCTGCGGTCGCTCCCTACGGGCAATGGTTGTTGCTTAAACTACGCTACTGGTTAGGATGGACGCAACGAAAACGCTATGGCGGAAATTAATGATAAGGTATGGCGGGAGCCATGGCGGTGAGTTCTTCGGCGGCCAGACTCATAAGATGTTCGGCGTACTCCTGCAGTTCGTCAGCGGTGAATTGCGACAAAAATTCGATGGACGCGGTGTTGTTGAGTTCACGGATGGTTTCGATAAGTTCAAACTTGTTCATGGCAGGGCTCCTGTAGGGGCCGGGATGTTTACTTCTCTGCTTCAACGCCACATCGTCGCGATTCTGCCGGGGCGATAATGTGACGGAACTTTTTATCGACGACACATACACTTTTTCTTTAACTGTAACGGCCTTTCATGGATGGTTTTTTATTGTCCGATAAAAGCGTTATGAAGTCCCGAAAAACCGTTGCAAATCATTATTGGAAGCAGGATAATGTAGATCTTTATCGGACTGATAATGATGTGAAATATGACGCAAGAACACCTCCAATCCGGTTTACCCGATGACACCCGGGCGTTGCTGGAAATGGCCCGCGCTTTGGCGGCGACCTGCGACCTGGACCGGCTGCTTGCCATGGTGGTGGAGTATTCCATGAAGTTGCTCAACGCCGAGCGAGCGACGTTGTTTCTGTACGATGAAAACACCAATGAACTATACACCCGCATTGCCGAAGGTGTGGAGGGATTCCGCATCCCCGCCGGCAGCGGCATCGCCGGCGCCGCCGCTCAGACCCGCACCACGATTAATGTGCCGGATGCCTATGCCGATCCGCGTTTCAACCGCGATGTGGACAAGCAAACGGGTTATAGGACCCGCACCATTCTTTCCTGTCCGTTGATTGATTATGAAAACCGTCTGGTGGGTGTGCTGCAAGTGCTTAACAAACGTCACGGAGGTTTTTCCCCGCACAATATTGCTATCGCTGAGGCATTATCCGCACAGGCAGGAGTGGCTTTGCAGCGGGCGCGGCTTCTGGAGGAATATTTGGAAAAGCAACGTATGGAGCACGCCCTGGAAATCGCTCATCAGGTGCAACAGCGGCTTTTCCCCAAAACATTTCCCGCATTGAAGCGGTTTGATATCGCCGGTTGGAATCGTCCCTGTGATGCGATTGGCGGGGACTGCTGCGATTTTCTGGACTTGGGCGATGGCAGGTATTCACTCATTTTGGGCGATGTGACCGGCCATGGTATTGGCCCGGCGCTGGTGAGTTGTGCGGCACGAGCAATGCTGCGAGCGATAAGCAGTCGCCAATACGACGTTTGCAATGTTATCGGACAAGTGAATAATTTAATTGCCGAGGATATGGTTGACAATAGTTTTGTAACGGTGTTTTTAGGGGTGCTGGATGATGAAGCGGGCAAACTGACGTACTTTAGCGCCGGCCAGGGACCCTTATTGTGGTATCGCGCGGCCACCGGCGAGGTGAAAACCTTTGGCGCCGGGGGTATTCCGCTGGGGATAATGCCGGATTTTGAGTTTACACCGGCTCAAACCGTTTCTATGGCGTCAGGCGACATTTTTTGTTTGTTGACGGACGGATTTTACGAGTGGGAAAATACCCATAAAGAGCAAATGGGCCGTGATCGTATCATGCAGGTGATTCAGGTCCATCATCAATGCTGCGCCCATGATATTTTACACGCGATTCTAAATGCCGTGGAAACTTTTTCCGCCGAAGCTCCGCAAGCCGATGATCTAACGGGCATTGTTATAAAAATGGTATAGCCAATATCCGGCAAGCTATTCCGGACAACCTGTGACGGTAAACCTTAACGATAACATTTACAATAGCACCCTTCGGCCAGATGAACCTAAATTCAAGCTTTGGCGTAATGTCGGTCTAATATTAACCTATCGTTGTCCCGCCCGCTGCAAGTGCTGCTACGTTTTTTCCTCCCCTGACGCGGATGGTCCGGATATGAGCACGGAACTGGCCCTGTCATGCTGGCGGGGCGTGCGGCGATTGGCGGGGGACGCCGGGCGAGTGCATCTTACCGGGGGTGAACCATTTATCTGTTACAATCAATTGTGTGAAATTCTACGTCAGGCCCGGCATGAAAATCTGGGAGGATTACAAAAAATCGAGACAAATGCTTACTGGTGTACAGATACTGGATTAGTCCGGGAACGCTTGACGGAATTGGATGAACTTGGGCTGACCAAATTGCAGATTAGTACAGATATATACCACCAGCAGCATATCCCTATAGAACGTGTAAAATTAGCTGCCAAAATAGCCACTGAGGTGCTGGGTGAGGATCGGGTACAGGTTCGTTGGCGTGATTTTCTTGAGAATCCGGTCATTGTAGGAGATTTATCCCCTGATCAACAGGTACAGGCTTATCAACACGCACTTACCCGCCATAGAGAACGTATGCAGGGACGGGCGGCGATGGAACTCACAACTTATTTAACAAAAAAGAATTACAATGAAATTGCCGAAAATATATGTGGTTCCGGCTTGCTCGGCGCCGCCCACGTTCATATCGATGGCGCCGGGCGCATTTTTATAGGTACTTGTATCGGTATTATTGCCGGACAAATCAGTAAAGGGCCAATCAAGGATTTGGACCAATTTTGGAAAGAATTTGATATCCATAACCATCCGGTATTATCCATACTGGTCAAATTAGGCCCGGCCGGGCTGGTTCAGGTGGCTCGGCAGGCAGGATTTGAGCCGCATTATGGGTATGTTGATAAATGTCAGTTATGTTTTGAAGTTCGACGCTTTCTTTTTGAGAAAAAGTGGTATAATGGCCTATTAGGACCTGCTTTATGTTATGGTCTGCCCTGAACCGGTATGACAAGTAGGTATTGGGTCGTGGAAACCACTGATTTGCAATAACTTAGTTCTTATAGAGCGAAAGAGACCTTGACGGATATTTTAATTATCTCTACACTCAAGAATTCGTGTTCAGCGTGCTCTTAACGCTGGACGGACGTCATTATTGTCTGATGTTGGTCGCACAGATCTGCTTATATGGCAGTTGAAACGAACATAGATTCAATTCTGGGTAAACTGGTGGTGGAGAAGAATCTCTGCACCTCCACGGAGGTCCAGGAATGTCTGGAGCTGATGCGGAAGCGGTCTACTTCGGATAATCCAACCACTTTGGCCGATGCCCTGCAAAGCCAGGGTTATGTCACCAAAAGCCAGATCGAACGTCTAAGCTCAACCATTGCCGAATCGCGCCCGTCGCATCGCATTCCCGGATTTCAGATACTCGAAAAGATCGGCGCCGGGGCCATGGCTACGGTATTTAAGGCAAAGCAACTTTCGCTGGATCGTACAGTCGCCGTGAAAGTTCTTCCCAAGCGTCTGAGCGAAAATCCCGAGTATGTCGAGCGGTTCTACAAGGAGGGTAAAGCCGCCGCCATGCTCAATCATAATAACATTGTTCAGGCCATCGATGTCGGAGAAGCGGGCGGTTACCACTATTTCGTCATGGAATACGTGGAGGGCAAAACGGTTTATGATGACCTCTCCAAGGGCAAGGCCTATACGGAAACCGAAGCGTTAGACGTTATCATTCAAATCGCCGAATCCCTACAACACGCCCATGAGCGCGGCTTGATCCATCGCGACGTCAAACCCAAGAACATCATGATTACCAAAGACGGCATCGCCAAGCTGGCGGATATGGGATTGGCGCGCGAGGCCGCCGATGAAGCCGCGGCGCAATCGGAAGTGGGTCGGGCTTACGGAACGCCTTATTACATTTCTCCGGAGCAGATTCGCGGCGAATTGAACATCGATTACCGGGCGGATATTTATTCCCTGGGCGCAACATTTTATCATATGGTGACGGGTCGAGTGCCGTTTGAAGCGCCAACGCCTTCGGCCGTCATGCACAAACATCTGCGGGAAACGCTGGTGCCGCCGGATCATATCAACCCGGCTCTGAGCGTCGGCGTTGCGGAAGTTATCGAAGTCATGATGGCCAAGAAACGCACCGACCGTTATGACAATTGCAAGCAATTACTGGAAGACCTTCGGGCCGTGCGGCGCGGCGAGCCGCCGCTTTTGGCCCATAAGAAATTCGACGCCAACGTATTGGCTAATCTGGAAAAAGGTTCTGAAACCGCTGATATCGGTTTCGAGCATCCCGACGTTGTTTCTCCCAGCACCCTGCTGGCGTGGAAGACGGCCGCCATCATCCTCGGCGGGGCGCTGGCTGTAACGCTGCTTATCATTTTCATCATTCTCAATGGATCTAAAAGTTGAGATGACGCATGCTTTCCCTCTTGTTTAAGCGCAATATTTTTCCGACATTATCTTCATTAATTTTCGAAATGATATAGCGTCGGATTAAACAGGTTTTTTCAAGTCTTCGACGGAGGGCAGGTCTTTGAGAGAGTTGAGTCCGAAGATTTCCAGGAAGCGTTTGGTGGTGCCGTAGAGCAGGGGGCGCCCCAACACTTCCGCCCGGCCGACAATTTTAACCAGTCCTTTATCGGCAAGTTGCCGCACCATCTCCCCGCAGGCGACGCCGCGAATGGCTTCAATATCCACGCGGAGAATCGGCTGCTTATAGGCGATAATAGCCAGGGTTTCCAGGGCGGCGGGGCTGAGTTTGGTTTCACTGCGCGCCCGCATCAACTTTTGGAGCCACGGATTGAACGCCGGCAGGGTCAGCATTTGATAGCCCCCGGCGATGGCCTCGATGCGGAAACTGCACGCCATCTGCCGGTATTTCTGGTTGAGTAGTTTGATCTGAGTTCGCACATCCTTGACCGAACCAACGCCAATAATCTCGGCCAGTTTGCCGGGTGTAAAGGGTTCATCAGCGGCAAAGAGCACAGCTTCCAGGACGGCGGCGGTGGTGATTTCCGGTTCTGGTTCGGCCGGTTCATCTTCGACGCTTTCTTCCGCCTCCGGTTCCGCTTCGCCAATGGCGGCTTCGATGTGCTCATCGGTCCGGTCATCCGGCAGGGGGGCATCTTCTTCCCCTGGTTGCGGTTCGCCGACGGTTGCTTCGAGGTGTTCATCAGCGTTTTCGTCCGGGGTCAGGTCCGTCTCCGCCTCGCGGAAGCGACCGGCGAGTTCCCCCTCGGCGAGGTCCTGATCCTCCGCCCCCGGCCGCCAGGGTTGTTCGTCCTCGGCGAATTCCACCTCGTGCTTATGTTTCTTCTCGTCCATAACCTTCCCGTATGTTATCCTGACTCCTGGGGACCTATTATGGCCGATCCCGGCTCAAATAGCAACCTTCAAAGTTGTCTTGGGTTTCTTTCACTTTTCGGGTATATTAGGTAAGACAGGTAGTTTAATCGGCATCATCAAGGAGGTATTTGGATATGAGTTTATTTAGTATGGCGGCCCTGGCGTCCTCAATCCAGGCGGCGAACGAAGCCGCCTCCCGGCCGGGCGTTTCAGGCGTGAACCTGCTCCGCACCCAGGTGCGGCTGCTGGAGGCCAACCTGGCCAAGGCGCTGATGATCAACGAGGCCTTTTGGGAGCTTGTGCGGGACAAGACCGGTCTTACCGAGCAGGACCTTTACGACAAGCTCTATGAGGTCGATATGCGGGATGGCAAACTGGATGGCAAGAACCAGCCGGATGTCCGCAACTGCCCCAAATGCAACCGTCCCGTCTCCGGCCGTCACAGCCACTGCCTTTACTGCGGCCAAGTCATCGATGAATCCATCTTCCATCTGACTTGAACCTTTCCATGCCTTGCCGGCAATGGGTATTCCTAAACCGTTGGGGGCGGATACCATAGGATTCGAACGAAAAGGTCCCTTTTCAGTAGTGGCAGCGGCGATTTTGCCTCAATAGCGGGAGATTGGACTTGCAGCGGCGGGGGGGATCGGGTAGAATTAAATCTGAAAGTGAGGGAATTTTACACTCCTTGGCAGAGTATTGACGCCCACGGGCTTAAGGAGGCTCGGGGTATATAAATTATGGGTGTCTAACAACATGACGGCCGGGAGCGGCCGGCAAGGGAGGAACGATGGGTAAGTGCGGTTTTTGCTGCGGCCGGCTGGGTTTGTTGGGGATTCTCTTGATGGCGGCGAGGCTGCCGGCCGGGGAGCTTAGGCTCGTGCTCGACGGCCGGGAGGCCGGGGTGGTGCAAGCCGCGATCGAGCTAAAGCCGGATGGCTGGGGAGGGCAATATCTGTTGTGTCCGCAGGGGGCGCATCTCAACGCGGTGGGTCAGCCGGATATTCCCTGGAAAAGAGTCACGGTTTTGCTGCCGCCGGATGTAAGGCCGGAAGCGGTTAAGGCGGAACTGACGGAGTCGGTCTACGCGCCAGTTGCCGGGGCGGTGCGGCTTGAGCCGGTAGCGCCGCCTGCCTATCGCGATGAAGAGGGCAATGAAGTGGCGGAGTGGCCCGGCGGGCGGGCCTTCGAGAATGGTTATGACGTCCAGGCGTGGTCGCAGGATGCGTTTGGCCCGGCGGCGGAGGCGCGGGTGATGCAGGTGGGGCAATTGCGGCAATATCACCTGGCGGATATCGCCGTGCCGCTGGCCCAATACAATCCCGTGACCGGCCGGTTGAAGCTGCTGGAAACGGCGACGCTCAACGTGACTTATCAGCGGCAAAACCGGCGGGCGGCGGCCCCGCTGCGGCGGCCGTTGGCTTCGGCCCGTCGGGCGGTTGAGCGGCTGGCGGTGAATTTCGATGAGGCCGGGGGAGATTATGAACCAATGATGGCGGCAGTGGAGGGTGAGGCCGCTGTTAACGGCACAGGATATGTCATTGTCACGACCAATTACATCGAGGCCAACTCCACGAAACTGGCCGACTTCGTCGCCCATAAACAGCGGCTGTATTTTGATGTGCAGGTGATTACCGAGGATGACTTCGACGGCGGCTACGGCCCGACGGCGGCGGATAATATTCGGGCGTGGCTACAGGGGCATTATCTTGAGGATGATATCGAGTATGTTCTCTTCATCGGACCTCAAAGCTGGTCCGGCGGCGCTATAGCCATGAAGTGGATCAATATTTACGACGCTTATCCCGACACCAAACAGGCGCCCTCCGATTACTATTTCGCCGACCTGACGGGCAACTGGGACCTCGACGGCGATGGACGCTGGGGAGAGTGCGATTACGACGGCGACCCGGATAACGACGACTTCGGACCCGGCGGCGTCGATACCTGGTGGGAGGTGCTGCCGGGGCGCATTCCCTATTACGGCAGCATTGCTGATTTGGACAGTATTCTTGAACGCACCATGGCTTATGAATTGCAAATGTATAATATCGGTTGGCGGCATAACTGTTTGTTGCCGATGAATCCCCTGGATGAGGTGACGCCCGCCTGGCAAGCGGGTGAGCAAATTAAAGAGGACTTCCTGATTCCGTGGCTTTGGGGCTATTACCGCATATACGATTACACCTCGCCCCCACCCCCTTCGTGGGAAAAAACACCGTGCACCAGCAGTAATGTGGTTAGCGCCTGGAAGTCCAATCCCTTTGGCTTGGTCGTCTGGCAGGCACACGGCAGCAGTACGGGGGCGTCGAATATTATCAGCACGAGTCAGGTTGCTCAACTTAACGACGCATATCCGTCGTTTACCTTTCAAGGCTCGTGCAGCAACTCCGCTCCGGATGCATCCAACAACCTGTCATATAGTCTGCTCAAACACGGTTGCATCGCCACCATCGGAGCGACGGCCATGTCGCTGTACGGCATCGGTGAGACGGACTTCAGCTATTCCGTCAGCGGCGGCGGGTACGGTTATCAATACGCTCAGCGGATTGTTACCGAAAATCAGACCTGCGGCCAGGCGCTGCACAATATCAAACGCGACATGTATATCGGCGGCTACTGGCGCAACTTTATCGTTTTTAACCTTTACGGCGACCCTTCGCTGGCCGTTGATCCGCATGTCATTGTGCCGGTGATAACTCCGCCGACAGGAGAGTACTATCCTGAGGTCGTTGCGTCGGTAAGCCTGCCGGGTAGTGGTTGGACGATTCATTATACCACCGACGGCAGCGATCCAGATGGCAGCGATCCGATTTATACCGGCCCGATAACGTTCACGGAAGACGGTGTTTTTAAGGTTTGGGCGGAGAAGGTCGGTACTTCCGTTTATAGTGCGGTCTCTTCAGCCCAATACACCATTACTCCCGATTCTCAGATTGAGCCGACCATTATGCCGGAGTCAGGATCGTTTTTATTGTCGGTGGATGTGACGGCAACGTTTCCCAAGACAGGATGGACGATACATTATACCACCAATGGCGCAGCGCCTACACTGAGCGATCCGGTGTTAGGCGCCGGCGCGACTGTTACAGAAACCTGTACATTCAAAGCGCGGGCGTTTGAGGATGGCGGTTCGGGTTATAGCGCTGTGGGAGCGCGGATTTATACCATTATTTCCTATGAACTTTTCGTCGATGACAATGCGGCCGGCGATCCCGGTCCGGGCGATCCGTCGGTGAGTGATCCCCTGGAGGATGGATCATTATCGCATCCGTTCGATGCCATTCAGGAAGCGGTGAACCTGTCGGTCTCCGGTGTGACGATTATTATTCAGCCGGGTGTTTATACGGGTTCGGGCAACCGAAATATTATATTCAATGGTAAAAACATCGTATTGCGCAGCACCGACCCCACAGATCCGCAAGTGGTGCAGGATACCGTGATCGATTGTCAGGGCGGCGGCCGGGGGATCATTATGCAAAACGCCGAGAGCACGGAGGTTCAGTTGCGGGGTCTAACCATCAGCAACGGCTATTCATCCAGCGGCGGGGCGGGGATTTACTGTGTCGGCGCCTCGCCGGTGATTGAATACTGCCGTTTTCTGAATTGCACAGCGGCAACGCACGGGGGCGGGATATTTCTGGATGGAGGCGCGGCCGGCGTGCACCATAGTTATATTTGCGGCTGCCATGCGATTTACGGCGGGGGCGTCTATATGAAGAATTACGCCTCGCCCTCGCTGGAACACTGCCTGATAGTGGACAACACGGCGACATCGGGCGGCGGACTGTGTATGGTGTCGTCGACGGCAACGCTGGAACAGATGACGGTGGCGAACAACGCGGCCACGAGTTCCGGCGGCGTTGGTTATGTGATGGACAGCGATCTGTCGAGTTGGAACAGTATTTTCTGGGGGAACACGGCGACGAGTAGTGGAGCGACATTGTACCTGACGTCAGCCTCGACGGCGCAGTTTGAATATTGCGATGTGGAGGGCGGCGAGAGCGGTTTTTACCTGAACGGGACGGGGAATAGTTATTCCTTGCCGACGGGATGCTATGCGGCGGATCCATGTTTTGTGGATGTGGCCGATGGGGATTACCATCTTCAGAGCCAGTTGGGGCACTGGGATGAGCTTGGCGAAATATGGGTGAGCGATGGTCAGACCAGTGGGGCGATCGACACGGCGCATCCGTCAGAAGGTATCGGTGCGGAGGTGGCGGACCCGTCGAATGTGCGGAAGAACCTGGGTGCGTATGGCGGCACGGTTCAGGCGAGCCGGACGCCGGCGAATTGGAGCCTGATGTGCGATGTGAATAATGACGGGGCGGTGGACC
>JAFGBA010000232.1 GCA_016933395.1 Sedimentisphaerales bacterium
AATACAAATGTAGTGAAGACTTTTACCAGAAATCGCCCTTGACGCTATCGCGAAGGCTGTTTCGAACTTCTAACTGCGTAACTTGGGTTAGATTTGAAGATATAAGATAGCGGTAAAATAAATGAAAAACAAGCCTCGAAAAGAACGGCGGGCACGGCCCGCCCTACCGGACTGGGAATAACGTAGCACAAGCGTCCCCGCTTGTGATTTTAACAGGAACGACCCGCGTGGCAATCCAGGAGAATATTGGCCGGGACGGCTAAGCCACAGTGAATCTCAACCGAGGACGGTTGAGCTACGTATTGCCTGCGACACGAGAGGAATTATATTGAACGTTGCGGGGTGTTTCTCTCTAATGGCGGTAATGGTTATGGTTTTAGCCCCTGACGAAAGTCAGGGGTCGGATTGGATACGACGCACCCGAGCGCACAAGGTGTTCGACCCACAACTTTCGTTGTGGGCTAACATAAAGAAAGCTTTGAACGGTTAAGATTGTGTTTGGAGAATGGATATAATGACACTAGAGCAGGCGCGAGGGGTAATATTTGATTTGGACGGGGTATTGGTGGATACGGCCGAATATCATCGGCGGTCGTGGTACGATTTGGCCGCGCGGGAGGGGTGGGCGCATTATTCGGATGAACTCTTTTACGAGTCCTTCGGAAAACAGAATGCGGTGATTATTCCCAGGCTGGCCGGTCGGTCGCTGACGGAAGAAGAAATCAACGAAATGGCCGATTATAAGGAGTTGCGTTATCGCGAACGCATCAATGGAAAACTTTCTTTACTGCCGGGCGTGCGGGAATTGCTCGCGGATCTGAAAAAGCACGGCTTCCGCCTGGCTATCGGCACCAGCACACCTAAAGTTAATTTGGACATGATGCTTGATACGACAGGTACACGTGATTGTTTCGATGAATTCGTTACCAGCGATGAGATTACGCGCGGCAAGCCGGCGCCGGATACGTTTCTGATTGCCGCGAAAAAATTAGGTTTATCCCCCATAAATTGTGTTGTCGTGGAGGATGCCATACCGGGTGTTCAGGCGGCCCTTGCCGGGGGTATGGCCGTGTTGGCCGTCACCAATACTCGCACCCGCGAAGATCTGTATCAGGCAAGTCGTATCGTCGATAGCCTCACCGAGGTTTCCGCGGCGGACTTTATGGCGCTGTTGCAGAGAGCTGCCGACACCAATGCAGAATAATTTCCCGTCGCGCCAGTAGGATTTCTAGCAGACGCTGTTCATCCCGCGGATTGCTGAGTTGGGCGGTTTTAATGACCGCAGTGAGTTGTTCGGAGGTAAATTGTTCTATCTTATCAGCCATCCACTTTGCATCCGCGGGCGTCATGCGGTCGAAGGCCGGATTGGATTTTTCCGCCCGCCATTGGTCCGGATCAAATTCCGCCGCCAGCCGCCCTATCGCAGGTGATTCGTAGATATCTTCCAGTTGGCAATCCCACCGATATAGACCCAGTGTAATTACGGTAAGAAATTGTTTTTCCACGTCCCAACGATACTGGCACCCTTGCCAGGGTTCTTTGGCCCGTCCTTGCCAACTCCCCAGGGCGGAGTTGAAATCAAGCATGTAAAAGGTAATCAGGTCGTCGTGTACTGCGGCGATATTGTTGTTGTCACTGCGGTCTAAATCGTTAAGCCACATCGCCACCAACTTGAGAGCACGAAATTCCCGTCGGTCACGAACCCAGTTATATTTCCACCCACCCCGCGTCTCGCCCGGCACAAATTTACTGGCCAATGCTCTTTGCCCGTCGAATTGCGCATCACCCGTTCCGGTAATTGTCACCAAGTACGACTCCGGCACACGATATCCCAGTGCCCAATAAATTCGTGCGGCGATTATTTCCGCGCCGGAGCCACAATCGGGGTAATCAGGGTCATCGAGTTTAACGAGGTATTTATCACCACGTCCATCCTGTGCGAAAAAGCCCCTACTGCCTCCGGAAGTTTTAACCTTTAGGATGGTAAAAGGCTGCATCGGCTTATCGGTCGTATTTGGTCCCTGGGCCAACCGTTCGGGACTCAGGCAGGTAATATCCCGGTTTATATAAAAACTGGAGTCGGGAACCTCGCCATTGGCAGTAACGTCGGCCGCCTCCGAAGGCCGGCCCGTTAGCCGGGACCATTGTAATTCTAGATCAAAAACGTCGCGAACAGGGTAAAAATACGTGGTTTTGAAGAAAATTTGCCAGGTTTCATCTTTGCTGAAGCCGTCTGGGGCATTTTCCGGGCGAACAAAGCCGGCCTTACCGTAGTATTGATGATGGCAGCCTAAGTATGTATTGGCCAGGAAGAACAGGCCAAATATTTGTAAAACGAGGAGGTATGAAAAACGTCGAGTCATTTGTCCGCCGCCCTTAAGTCATTGGGGTTGAGCGGTTTTTTCCAAATCGATTAGCCGACGTCTGACCGGCTTAACGAGTGAACGTGCCGGTTCCAGGTCGGCGGTGCTGGTTTGTGGCATCGCGGGCGGGCGGGTTTTTATCGGTTGGCACGGTATATTATACCGACTGGACGGTATATTATTTGAAGAACCGTGTTTTTGAGCTTTATTTTCAGTTTTTATCGGTCCGGCTAAAGGCAGGTGAGTTTGTTTTATAGCTTTTGCAGGTACACCTACGACGGTAGTGAAATTGGGAACATCTTCAATTACCACTGCTCCGGCACCAACCACGGCGGATTGGCCAATGGTTACGCCCTGGATAACCGTCGCGCCGATGCCGACGAAGGCCGACTCTCTCACTCGCACGTGTCCTGCCAGCCGGACGCCGGGGCAAATATGAGCGCCTTCGGTGATATGAGATTCGTGATCCACGATGCACCCGGTATTCAGAATCGCCGAATCATCGATACGAACATGTGCGCAAATGATTGTACCTGCGGAAATTACAACATTTTTACCCACAACGGCAGTATCAGAGATGCTGGCTTTGGGATGGATGGCGCTGACCAGATGGATACCAGCCTGGGTGAACATATTGGCATAATGGCAGCGGATGGTATTATCGCCGATGGCAACGATAACCGCACCAATATCCATCTCATTCAGACGAGGGATAAGGGAAACATCGCCCAGAACCGTCACATTGTCAACTTTTTGGCCGTGCAAGGCGGGATTGGCATCAATAAAGCCGACCACCTCAAATTGATGGTTTTGGTTCAGGATGTCGAGGACGACTCGGCCGTGGCCGCCGGCGCCAATAATCGCTATTTTCATGCTCGTTCCCCCATCAGCCGGTTAGGCCGACAGGCATTAATGATTTATGATGGTTTCCTATACCAACTGCTAACGCCCGATAAATTATTTTAATGTAATCGGCAAATGGACTTAAAAATGAACAGGGAAAATGAGTGAAAGTAGATAAATTTTGGTTACAATTATTCCGTTTTTCGGGTTTTCAGTACTGAAAAAGCCGATAGCTTGCCGGAAAAGGACCGATAGTGCTTTTACAGGCGGGATCGGTGACCTAAGCTTATATTTTGGCGTGATTTAGAAGCATGAAAACATCAAGTGGCAGGCACAAAATAACCGAATAAAGAGTATTAGTCAGAAAGGAATATCTGTGGGTTATGGGCGTCGGAACATCGACCGGCGGTCAGGACCGGCGATAATAATCCCCAAACATGGATGATGGAAGGATGCTTATGAC
>JAFGBA010000233.1 GCA_016933395.1 Sedimentisphaerales bacterium
AAAAACACTGCATGAACGCTTGGTGTGTTCAATGTCAACTGTAGCAATCTCCGGACGGTTCATGCAGTGATTTTCGACCGCGCCAAGAGGGGATAAATGCGCGGATAGTGACACTGGACACTTCACCCCGCGACAATAAACCCCTTGCAAACCCCTTGTAAACCGCCTGTAAAGCCCATGTAAACCCGTTGGAAACCGTCTGTAAACCGTGCCCAAAATGCCCACTATACCCACGAAAACAGGCCGGGGGCGGTGGTAGGTCGCTCAAATCGCCGCGCAGCCGCGTGTCGATATGTGAGATTGCGTTCGCTTGGATGACTCCCTGTTTTCGAAAAATTTTTATATTTTTTTAATTTTTTGGATTTTTTTCTTGGACTCAGTTTTTCGGCATCTACAGTGGAAGGTAACGAAGTCGTTATGAACCATGTTCCAGCATAAGGAGAAAACCACATGAAACGACGATGGCTGATAGTGGAAGTGATGTTATTGGCGCTGCCAAGCTGTCTTTACGGCGAACTGCGCGGCGACCTCAACGGCGACGGGCGGGTGAATCTTCTGGATTTATCCATCCTGGCGGAGGAATGGCTGATGAGCGATACGTATCTCTACTTTAACGGGTTGGGCGCGGTGTACGTTAGTGATTACGAGGAGACCGAACCCGAGGAGAGCGATTTCTCCATCGCCCTGTGGGTGAAACCGGAGGTCGCAGAGCCGCTGCAATACGTCATCCATAAAGACGACGGTTTATACAAGTGGGGCGTATTCCTGGCCAACGGCGCGCCGCGGATGCTTTTGGAAAGAGATTATAATTATACGGGCACGGCGCTGGCGACCATCAATACGGGCGTATGGACGCACATCGCGTTTAGCATCGACCGTGACGACAGCGTCATTTGTTATATCAACGGCGCTGCCGTGGAATTGGATAACGATGACCCCTCGGCGGCGTCCGGCGATATCACGATAAACACGGATTTGTCACTGGGCGTGGGCGGAGGAGCGGGACAAATTTACGTGGGCGGCATGGACGATATTCGTATTTTCAAGACGGCGCTGTCGCCGGCGCAGGTTGCGGCTATTTATAACAACGGGCGCGGCGGCAAGGCCAAGAACAGCGATTTCGCCGCAATCGACGGCTGGTACAGCAATTGCGATGACGGCGAAGGCGAATATATGACGGCCTTTCGTATCGCGTCCGGCGTCGCCTGGCCCAATAACGGTCATCTGAATTTTCTGCCCAATGTCAGTTGGATGGCCGGCGGCACGCCGTTTCTTACCGAACCGTCGCCGCCTTACCTGCGCGACCGTTGGGCCGGACTGATGCGCAGCCGCTATTAAAGGAGTTTTATTCGATAACGCCAAAAAGAAATAACCGGCTGACGTGATCGGCCGATCACGTCCGAGATGCCAGCTCATCGACAGCAGGCTGGGGCTGTCTTTGCTCTCACGAGCGAAGGCGGCCCTTTCTTTTTGGCCGGAGTAATACCAATGGTATTTTTTAATTTCGCAAATTTGGAATGTAAAACGAACCATACCTTTGAGTAATGAAACGACTCATCGCAATTATTTACGGCGCAGGGTATTAGATGGACCGCACGCGACAAAATGGCTGGTTTGTATTACGCGATACACAAGCGGCGGATAATCCGCAATTGAGCGCCGCCACCGCGGGCGTTTTGTCCCTTCCCACCGGCGTAAAATCCATCACCACCGAATTCGCCAACGCCGTCGAGATCATCCTGGCCGCTACCGGTAACGACGGCGACACCGTGGATTACATCCTTTGGGCGGGGCGCAACGGAAAAGGCCCGGCGCGGAGGGTGTGCAGCGGCGTTTTTACCCTGGGTGCAACCCTGTACCACGACGATCCCAGCGGCCAGCTTTCCGGCACACCGACACCTACCCGGTTTGCCGACACTGTAACCATCACCGAGAGCTGGCTTAAAACCATCCACAAAAGCAACGACGATGAAGCGGATGGTATCGCGGGTTTTTACTTCGATTTTTTCGGCTACGACTGGCTTTTCCTGGAAATCACCGCCAAGGCGGGGACCGTGACCCGCATGGTCGCCTTTTACAGTTATGTGTAATTATGATGGACACCCCGATAACCGATCTTGTTCCCGCCGCCGCGCAAACGCTGATAACCGACGAACAGCGCGGCCAATTAGTCGCAATGGCCGAGACCGGCCTGCACGTTCTGGTGCAAGGCTTTGTCCGCAAGGAAATCAAACGGGATGGCAAGGGCGAATTATGCTGGCAGCGGGAACTCTACGTCCCGCCCGACATGGAAGCCATCAAGTACATCCTGGAACACCTGGCCGGGGACTACTGGCGGCGCGGGACTGCACGGCAGACGGCGGTAACGTCGGGGAACGCAACCGATGAACCCACCGACGCTCAACTTCGAGATTTCGCCCGAAGCGTTTTTGGCCAAAATCCCGACGGAGGTGACGGCGAACCTGCGGTTTCGCCAACTGCTGCACCGGACGTTGAGCCGGAACCCCAGCCTGCAAAAACCGTTTCTGAACCTGTGCCGGGCGGACCCGGTGATTTTGTTCGCGACCTGCTTCTGGACGTTCAATCCCAAGCTCCGGGGCAGCCGGAGGAACCTGCCGTTCATCCCGTGGAAGGTGCAGCGGAAAGCCATTCGCCGGATTGTGGCGAGCATCAATGAGGGTAAAGACTTGTTAATCGACAAATCACGAGATATGGGCGCCACATGGATTGTCCTGGGGACGTTTTTTGCCATTTGGCTGCTCTTTGCCGACTCGCATTTCCTGTGCGCATCCCGCAAGGAGGAATACGTCGATAAACGCGGCGATCACAAGTGCCTGTTTTCCAAACTGCTTTATTTGCACAAGCACCTGCCCGACTGGATGAAGCCGGAGGTCGAAAAAACCCACATGCACTTGCGCAATCTCTGGAATGAATCCGTTATCGACGGCGAATCGACCAACAAGGACCTGGGCGCGGGCGACCGCCGCCTGGCGGTTATGCTGGATGAATTCGCCCGCGTCGATCCCGCCGACGCCGCCAGTATTTCCGAAACGCTCAGCGATACGACCGACTGCATCATTTACAACTCCACGCACACCCATCGCGGCCATCCCTACGCCAAATTGCGGTTTTCCGGCAAGGTGGACGTGTTCGTCCTGCCCTGGTGGAAGCGGCCCGAGCGCATCACGGGGTTATACCGCAGCCCCGATTACGGCAAGGTGATTATCGAGGATATCGACTATTACCGTCGCAAGTACGGCGGGGATTTCCACAAGATCGAAAAATGCGAACTCGTCGAGGTCAAAGCCCTGGAAATCGCCGCGGTGCTTTCCGGCGAGGACCACGCTTTATTTGTTGCCGATGGGTCGGGCAAATGGCGCAGCGTATGGTATGACGACCAATGCCGCCGCCGCAGTGACCGCGATATCGCCCAAAACCTCGACATGGACCCGGTGGGGTCGGGCGATATGGCCTTCGACGCCCAGGTGCTCCAGCGGATGCGCAGCGACCTCGTGCGCGCGCCGGATTTCGTCGGGGAAATCCTCTACCGGGTATTGGTCGCCGACGAATACAGCGAGCAATGGGAACGGGACCGCATCGTCGATGTGCGTTTTCGCCAGGATATCGGCAAAAAACGGCTGCAATGGTGGGGACGGCTCTGGCCTGACATTCATCGCCGCCGGCGGCCCGACCAGACGCACAACTACATCGTCGGCTGCGATATCTCGCTCGGTTCAGGGAGTTCCAATTCCGTCGCCAGTATCTACGACTGCAATCTCAACCAAAAAGTCGGTTCCTGGGTGTGTCCGTTTACCTCGCCCACGCATTTCGCCGAGCAAGTCATCGCCTTGTGTTTGTGGGTGGGCGGGGCCTCGAACAATCGACCTTTTTTGATTTGGGAATCCAACGGCGCAGGGACCACCTTTGGCCGCCGCATTTACAGTTTGGGCTATGATTTTGTCTATTACCGCGCCGATGAGACCAAGACCTTCCGGCCGCGCAGCCAGAACCGCGGCTGGCACAACAGCAGTGCGACCAAGCTGGACCTGATTATCAATTACCGCGAAGCACTGGGGATGGTCTTTCGCCTGGATGACCAGAACCGCCGTTTCATTAACCCTGACGAGGACGCCATCCGCGAGGCGGAGGATTACATCTTCCTGAACGCCTCGATGGTCGGCCCCTCGTGTTTTACCGAGGAAGCCGGCGGCGCACAGGCCGCCCACGGCGACCGGGTGATCGCCGACGCCTTGTGTTGCCTGGCGCGGCAGGAGCAGCTACGAGCGAGCCTGCGTCTGCCCAAGGATATTCCCGCCGACAGCTACGCCGCCCGCCGCGAGGAGTGGGAGCAGCACAGCCGTTTTAACGATGAGGACCGCCGATGGCGCGACTAGACGACCCAGACGTGAAAACCGCTTACCCGCTGCGCATCCAGCGGGCGATCCAGGACTGTTTTCGCTTTACAGGGCCCATGCGCGAGAACCGCCTGGCCATCCTCGACCGTTACGCCGGCGGATACTATTCCCATCGCCTGGAAGCCAAGTCGCGGCCTCTCAATATGATCTGGCGTTATATCAATATCTTGACGCCGTTCCTGGCGGCGCAGAATCCCAAGAGCCTGATTCGCGCCCGGGTGGACTCGCGTTTGAGCGGCTTTGCCCGCACGATGGAACTGGCGCTCGATCACCTGCGCCTGGAAATCGCCTACCGCGAAACCTTGCGCACCATTGTCCGCGACGCCCTGGTCGGCATCGGCGTATCCAAGGTCGGTATGACGCCTGCAAGCACCATCGAGATCGGCGGCCACACCTATCAAATCGGCCAGCCGTATTTCCAGGCCATCGACTTCGACGATTTCTTTTTCGACATCGCCGCCCGCGGCAAGCACGATTTCAAGATCGTGGGTAATCGCTATCGCCTGCCCTTGTGGTACATCGCCGATTCGGGCCTCTTTAAGAACTACGATAAACTTGAAAAGTGCGTCGCTCTCTATGGCAGCACCACCAACCCGGAAACGCTCACCAAGGAAGGCGTCGGCGACCCGGAATACCACGAGTTGCAGGAATACGTTGAGCTTTTCGATGTCTGGATGCCGGATGAGCAGGTTCTGGTAACGCTCCCGGCCGAGGGCCAGGGTGAAAAATTCCTGCGCGAGGTGGATGACTTCCCGGAAACCGGTCCCTATGACTTACTCACATTCTACGACATGCCCGGCCAGCCGATTCCGATCCCGCCCGCCTATGCGATTCTTGATCTTGATGACCAGTTGAACCGCCTGATGCGCAAGCTTCAGGTTAAGATCGAAGGCGAAAAGACCGTCCTGGCCTATGAGGGCGCAGCCACCCGCGACGCCGACCGGATCGTCCAGGCCGCCGACAATCAGTCCGTCCGCGTGGAAAATATCGACCGTATCAAGGAGGTCAAGTTCGGCGGCGCGGACCCGCATTCGCTGGACGTGGCCCAATGGCTGCGCAACCACGTTTCCGAGCAAGGCGGCAATATTGACTCCATCGGCGGCCTGCGCACCGAAGCCCAAACCCTCGGCCAGGAACAACTCATCCAGGGCAACGCCACGCGGCCCATCGACGACATGGTCTGGCAGGTGCATTTCCACGCCAAGAGCGTTGACAATAAACTCATGTGGTATCTCTGGCATGACCCCTTGATCGAGATCCCACTCGTCAAGGAAGTCAAAGGTGTCGGTCCGATCCGGGTGGTGTATTCCCAGGAAGCCAGGGAAGGGGATTTCCTCGACTACAACATCGACATTGTGCCTTACTCCATGCAGCGGATCACGCCGGAAACAGGCTATCTGAAACTCTTGCAGTTTGTTTCGCAGATGGTCCTGCCGGTGACGCAGCTCGCCGCAGCGCAGGGGATGGTGCTGAACGTTGATGAACTTATCCAGTTGGCCGGGCGCTACCTGGATATCCCCAACCTTGACCGCTTGTGGCTCAACGGCCAGCCGACGCCCGGCGCGCCCGGACCCTATCAGCCGGTGCAGGGCCAGGCCGTTTCCAAATCGCCCGGCCAGCCGGATGGACGGCTGGGGCTGGATGACGGTCTGGCGAACTTCATCCAACAGCAAACCCGCGCGGGCGGTGCGCCCAGCCCGCCGCAGGGAACCAAGGTGGCTTAACGGAAAGGAAAAACGATATGCCGATCTACGATTTCAAATGTCAGCAGTGCGGGGCGATTACCGAACAGATGCACCGCTACCCCCGGCGCAAGGGCAAGTGCCTTACCTGCGGCGGCCCGGCCCTGCGGATTTATTCCGTTCGTCCCCGGCGCACGGTGGACGCCCCGTTTTGGTCGCGGTCGATGGGCGTGCATCCCGACCAGATCGTCGAGGAAAAACG
>JAFGBA010000234.1 GCA_016933395.1 Sedimentisphaerales bacterium
AATTATATAATCTTTTATGGTTTCGGGCTGGGGATATCCCCACTTCATTTTTCGCGCAAAAGCGTCCGCGTGCGTCAAGGTCAATAAACGATGCAGACCGGTATCGAAAACAAGCCGTATTTCGGTAACCTGTACCGGTTGATCCCAACGTAAAGTGATCGAAGCAGGCCATCCTTTATGTGGATCTGACATCCAACGATGAGCACCGGGGCGGGCATATTGCGGATGAGCGCCGTTGTGGCCGTGAACGCTGCGGGTTTGTCCGGAGATAATGTTTATGGCTTCACCGCCGGCCGTTTCTGAAGAGGCGGCGATTTCTGCCTTTGGCGCCAGATCGAGAGCATCTTGATTGGTTACGCCTATCAGGTATGCATCGTCACGTAGGAGCATTTGCTGTATTTGATGGATGGTCTGAGGGGAATCGGGGAGTTCCGCGGGTTGCAATCCATTTTTTATCGCATATACCGCCGCGGTTCCTACACCCTGACCCACCACCGCGCAGGTCGCCATCAAACGTATTGTGGCGAAAGCAATATGGGTCGCTGAGATATGTCGGCCGGCGAACATTAAATTATCCAGATCGGCGCTGACGCAGCATCGCAACGGAATGCTGTAAAAGTACGGCGTGTGATTAATCATGCCGGGTTCACGATGAGGAGCGTCGATGCCGCCCGGAACATGCCGGTCAATCGCCCAGCCGCCGTATGCAATGGCATCCGGAAAAACCCTCGCGTCCACAATGTCGTTCTGGTTCAGGGTATATTGCCCGCAAAAACGACGGCTTTCCCGCTTGCCGGGGATGAATCCAAACCATTCCAGCGCCCAGTTTTCCGCACCGTGATCGCCACCATTTTTGATATGGTCCCACACGCCCATGAGAATGGCCAGGAGTTCATTACGAATTTCCTCGTTGTCTTTTATGGTGTCTAGATGGCCTCCCCATTCCAGCCACCAATAACCGTATTCCAGCCCGCCGAAGCCATAATCGCCCCAATCCCTATCCCCGGTGGCATGGGGCCGGTATTTTAAATCATCTTCAGTGAATTTCCTCGCCCAGGAAGGGGCTTTGAACGGCATGGGTCGATCATGTTTACGGGCCTGGAACAAAAGGCTTGAACCCAAGCTGAAATCATCGGCTTGCTCATCCGCCAAACTTTCATTATATTCCTTTCGCGCCTCTCGGCCCGTATGGTAGGAAGCGCCCGCTTCAACCGCCAAACGGCCGTCGCCGGTGCAGTCTATAAAGATTTTAGCTTTTATCCGAAAGGCATCCTCGGTGGATTCGCGGGTGGCATAAGCACAGGTGATGAGCCGATTCTCGGTTTCCGTACCGATAACGGCGGTAGTGAGCATCAGGGTCAAATTCGGCTCCTGCAGGCATTTTTCCAGCAGGATAAAGTCCTGCATACAGGCTGACCGCTGAGGATTGCGGCAGGAAATCTCCAAACGTAGTTCCTCGATAATGCCGCCTTCGCGGGCTTCGACGGCGAGTTCTTCCCCGCGGGTTCCGTTGGCTTCGGCTCCGAGTATGTGCATGCGAATTTCGCTGGAAGCGTTGCCACCCAAAACCGGGCGATCCTGGCAAAGAATAACCCGCAAACCATTCCTCGCCGCGGCCAGAGCGCAGACCACGCCCGCCATTCCGCCACCGGCCACCAAAACATCGCAATCCAAATCTTGATAATTCGATGCCGTCATATCGCAGTAGTATCCTTAATGTGCACTTATCAAATTCCCATAATTGATTTCTATAATTATTACAAAAACTTAACTTTCGCGGTTTTCATGTCCGTAACTTGCTCTCAAACAGGGCCTTAGCCGTAGTTTAGAATATATGCCGCTTTCAAACACCACGCCGAATATAACCAAAAAACCGATCGATGGGTAAAAAAGCCCTGTCGATACCTCGCGGGTGATAGTTCCGCAACAAAAAGTGCGAAATCGCACCAAAAAGTTTGGTAGATTAAATATGGCGATAACAATTCTGTCAAGAATATGAATCCCTCAAAATAAACGCCTTTTTAAAAGATAGACGCATTTCGAAACAATTAGACTATCGTGATTTTTACTCATTTCCCACCTTCTATTACAGTTATAAATAACTTTATGTACTTAAAAACGGGGGATAAGAGAATCCACATAAAAGCTTGCAATAGATATGGTTAAAAAAGCCGGCGGTCGGATTTGAACCGACAACCACCCGCTTACAAAGCGGGAGCTCTACCGTTGAGCCACACCGGCTATTCAGGTTATACAGTAATGGTTTTAAACCAAAAGGTCAATACCGACGATGATTAAGGCTTTTCTTCTTTTTTCTCGCCCAGAATGTTAAGCAGGCCCTCACCGGTTTTCTGCAGGTCATCAACATTTTTCTTGAGTTTTTCCCCGGCATCCTGCAATTGTTTGCCGGTTTCATCCATCAATCCGCTCACAAGTTCCTTCATCTGGCCCAGTGATCCCTGCAGGCCGTTGAGCAGGTCGGCCGGGATAAGATCGCCCCCCGCCTGAACCGCGCCTTCCACCAGGGCCACCAGCACCTTCTGAATAATTATTACCGTCGTGGCGGCCTTGTCTTCCGGCGAGACGTTCTCCAATACAAT
>JAFGBA010000235.1 GCA_016933395.1 Sedimentisphaerales bacterium
CAGATTCGCGTAGGCCGTATCCGCCTGCGTTAATTGCTGGAACTCCCACGGGCCGAAGACCATCACAAACGCCAGCAGGATGGAAATTGCCTGCGTACCCAAACGATACGGCATGGCCACAGGAGCCGGGCAACGCCGGAAGCGCCGCCACAACATCAGAACCAACATCGGCAATAAAGCCATCGCCGCCAGGGCCGACCACAAGGCCACATTGGCATATCGTCCCAACTTCGACGGCAGACCCATCCAGAACGCCTTAAAGGAACCGATTCGCTCACCGTCGGCCGTCTGGAAGTACCGCCCGCCCGTCTGATCGGCGTAAGCATAAATGGGCTTGTCGCCCATCATCGCGGCCGCACACGGACCGGTAATCGTTTCGTGAACTTCTTCTGTCAGACGGTCCGTGGCGGGATCATAAGCATAACTCGTATGCAGGTAATTGGTTACCGGAACGCCGCCGCTCTCGGAAATCACTTCCAGGCAGCGATCCAGGCGGTTCCCGGCCAAATCGTAAGTATAATGTGCCGTATAGCCATAAGTTGTGCCATCTTTTACGGCTTGTTCGATCTTAAGCCGGTTGAGATTGTCATAGGAATAATCGATGGTGCGATTTTCATCCACCGTTTCGGTCAATGTCGCCCTCATGCCGTTCGCATAAAGGCTATAGGCGAAGTTATTCAGTGTTGTAGGCTCCGCACCCGTGCCGGCATACGGTGAAACATGATGCGCCACCCGCGTCAAACGATTCATGGCGTTGTATTCATACCAGGGAGAGGCGCTATTCGCCAACACCATTTGTTTGCGGCTGCCCACGTCATTGTAATCATACGTATGGCTAAGATTCGGACTGGTTAATGTGTCTGTCGCTGACGCCAGACGGCCCAGACCGTCATAGCCATAAACGGTATGTGCATACGTGGCCATATCCCCTACATTCACCGCCTCCGTCGAAGACTTCTGGCCGGTAATGGGATTATACTCATAGAATATCGTCCCTTCCGGCGTATCAAGCTGTTCCAGGTTGCCTTCGACATCATAATGGTACGTAGTGGTGCCCCGAACATCGCTCTCCTCGGTCTCCATCCGGCCGAGGTTATCATAAGTGTAATGGACCGTCTCCGCCGGAGAGCCGGGATAATCCCCGGCCGAATGATAATACTTCTTGTATTCCAAGCGCCCCTGGATGTCATAGAAGTAACCGGTCACCTGGCCTTCATAATCCGTCGATGTCTCCAATCGACCAAGATCGTCATACGTACGATATTCCGCATCCGGCAGCGGATCTGGCAAGGCGGCATAAACGTGTTCCGCCGTGAGGATATTTTCAGAATCCTCATCCTTGAACGGCATATATTTGACCATCTGTCGACCCATATGGTCGTATTCGAAAACCGTCACTCGTTCCAAAGGATCGATAATCGCCGCCTGGTTGCCGTAATCATCGTAAATGTAACGATATACCGGACCGGCCACGCCGGTTTCCGGATCAGGCAGATCAACCATTATCAGCCTGCCGGCAATGTCATAATATAACTGTTTGACGTTTTCCTTGAAGGAATCGCTTCCCTCCACAGGCATTGAAGTAAACGATACCGTTCCCGTCTGCCATTTCGTCCTGCCAAGGCCATCATAACTGACATGGGTATAAAGATTATCGTTAGTTACAGAATAACCATCCTCGTCAATATAATCCGTGGGTGGATACTGTGTGGTAATTAATCGTCCCTGATCATCATAGATATAATAGGTGGTGTTGCCGTTATCGTCCGTGCTGCTGTCGCGGCGCGAGCCAATGTACGACGTACTGCTGACGTGAGACAACGTTTCGATGTCCGTAGCCAGTAAATCGTCAAGTTTGGTTTGTTTCAGTTTATGGAAACTGCCGACCACATCATAATCCGCACCTTTATCAAGCCCGTAATCCGTTGCGTCGGCGGCGCATATCTGCCGCCCGGCGGCGTCATACTTATAGCCGGTGGGCTGTTCGTACCCTTCATCGTCCAGGCTGATGGTCATCTTTGTCCGCCCGGCGAAATCATAAAATGTGCGGGATATTGAAAGTTGATCACCCAGAACTGGGATTACATCTTCCGCACCATCCCATACCGTCCACCCGACAGCGATCGATCCGTCTCCGGCATTACCAGGCGTTACACCCTTGGGAACCTTCAAACCGACGTAATCGTCAGCTTTCGATGCAGGAATATCGGTGCCTTCATATATAGCGCCCTTCGAACCGTAAGCACCATTCACATCCACCCAGAAAGGCACAAGATTGATCTTTACCCCGGCCCAACGTCGCGTCTCAATGATCCGTCCGGCTTCATCGTAAACATTTTCCGTACCCACGGGTTTGGCTGCTGTATCCCAGGGATCGTAAGGACCGACCGTCACCAACGTCCGGCCGTCAACGTCATACAAGGTTTGCGAGACATTCAGCAACTCATCTTCATATCCTGAACCCGTCCATACCGGCTTGTATGTCCGCATCTCGACAAGAATGCCCGTCTCATCGTAATCATACACCGTTTTCGTGCCAGGCTCGTCGGGCATATGTTCGCCAACAGCGATATCCACTTGACCAATGGAATTATAAACCGTCTCACTGAGAATTACATCTGCCTGGTCGCTATTGATAAGCGTATCAAGATCGGTCGGCGGATTGGTGATGTCGGTATCGACGATGCGGCGGGCGCGGATGACCCGTCCCTGACCGTCCATATCGTTGATGGTGAGAATGCGCTTATCGTTCCCAACGCCATTGTCTGGATCATCCCAGAAACTCCAACTGACAACCTGCCTGCCGTCCGCGTCATATTTAGAAAACTGCTGATAAACCGGTGAATCATCGTTGGCGGCATGCGGCAGGCTGACGCTATAAGGCTGATCGAATGAACCACTGGCGTCATCATAGTAATACGTCGTCGCCACATGATTTTCGGCGTCCGGCAATAACGCCATATCCTTGAGTATCGACCGAGTTGTACCATCAGCGAACATATCATTGATGGTATGGCCGCTTGTCGCAAAATAATCCACATTGACATTCACCGTGGCGGTCAACTTGTTCTGACCGTCATAATAGTTCAACGTCATCGAATGGACCGTCAGGGAAGGCTCCTCGCCGGTGGTCACGCAACCGGCGATCAGCAGCGTCCCATCACCGTTATAGAAGTTACGCGTGGTGGTAAGCTGGGTGTAGTTGGAAGGCGAACCGCTACCCGGATATTCCGGCGGGAATGACGCCGAGGCATTGTCAGGCTGCCATTGAATTACCGTGGCGACCTTGTCAACATTGCCATAGGTGACGTAGGTTGTCTCCGTGGCGTTCAGCATCGGGTCGATGGTCAGCACGGGTTGCCCCTTGCTGTCATAGCGAGTGGTGGTGATGCTATAATCCTCATCCGAGGTCGGATTGTCCACCAGGGCGACTTTAACCTGTGTTGGGCTGTTCGGATAAGCCGTATTACCAAATACATATTCTGTTCGACCGAGTCGATTTTCCAAAGCATCGAATTTCTCAATAATCGTCACGTTACCATGGGCGTCATAGTAGTAAATCGTCTTGTTGCCGCTGCGGTCGGTGACCTCCTCGAGGTTGTTGACCATGTCATGGTTGATCTCGATGCGGTTGCCTCTGGCGTCGATGGTCGCCACCAGCTTGCCGTACTCATCATAGACGTAGCGGATAGGCGCCAGGCCGCGCGGATCGCGGATCTCCGTCACATAATGGTCCTGCGGCCGATAAATCAGATCCTCATACACAAAGGTGATCGTTTCATATTCTGCCGCCGCCCGATCAATCAACTTGTGAACCTTTTCCAGGTTGCCCCAGGCGTCATACTCATATTTCACATGCGACACCGAAGACGCATCTATCTTCCAACCGCCGTTTATAGTGTCCTCAACCAGTTCACTGGGCGGGTAAACGGCGATGATATGGCCTTTGGTTTCATCGAATGCGAACATGACTGACTTGGTATATTCGTTCGAAGCGCCTCTTTGCGGATCAACGCCGGCAGGATAGTACTTCACGTTCTTGGCCACCGGTTTTTCGCCGTCCGTGGTATCAACATCGAACCAGATCGTTTCACCCGATGACAGTTCTATCGACTGCAAGTATGGCTTACCATAAACCGGATACTCAAAGAGTTTCCCGGCATTGGCAACATAATCATAGATATAGCCGGTTTTAATATAAGCACGTTTAATATGATAAACCGTCCCGTCTTCCAGTTTCAGATCGAAACCGGCGGTATCGTGCCGCCACAAATCCGTGGTTATGCCATACCGAATAGCCAACTCTAAAGGCGCATAACCTTGCCAATACAATCCCTTGGGATAAAAGCCCAATACACCCGGATCATATTTAAGTGTCTTAATGCCGCGATAATTTCCATCAGCATCTATCGTCACTGCTTCCAATGTCGCATTAACACCGGTCGGTGAGTCATACGTTAAAGTATAAGTATAATTATCTTCTTTATGCATATAGGATGTAAACGTTACCCGTTGGCCGGTGTTGGGAAGCGTCAGCGTCACGTCACGACCAAAATCACTGCCGAGACGCTCCCCATTGTAACGCGTTTCGCTGAGTTTGATATCCATATTCGCCAGGGAATACATCCAGCCGTAGCCGAATTCGCCGTTCTTGTCCTTGGTCTGGCTGTCATAGGTGCGAACCACCCGCAGCGGATACCCGCCCACCGGAATGGTGATGTCCTCCTGGCTGAACTTGATGTTCCCCAGCTTCAAGGGGCAATTCAGGGCGAATTCCAGATGGTCATATTTGACCAGGATGGTTTCATCATCAAGGCGGCATTCCACCGTCAAAAGCAGTTGATAAATACCATCCTCCAACGACGAGAAATCCACACCCGCTATTGGCTCAAACGAAGCCACTAGGTTTTCATCACCGTCATTGCCCAGAGACATTTTGGTGAAGTCAAACTCATCCAGCACACCCGGCGTAACGTTGGCGAGGAGCATTTCAGGATATTTAACGGACCAGTTTTCATAAAGATACTCGATGTTGTAGTCAGTATCATACGTAAAACAATGTTCCATGTTAACGATGCCGGCGTCAAATACCTCCAGCTTGATATGGATATTATTCGGGAAATCGGTATGATACCCCCTTGCCAGCAGTTCATCCGTTTCGGGATCAGTGATGGTAAAGATGGAATCATCGACACTGGTGGGGATCGTGATACCGTCAATATCATCTCCGGAAGCTTTCAGTCCTTTATAAAAACCAGCAAATAAGCCATCTTCCAAAGTCGGAGTGGTTCCAAACGCCACGTTAAAAGGTATTTCCGCGTAATTGTCGGGATGGGCGGTCTCCTCAATCCTGGCTGCATAGACGCCATTTGTCGGGAAAATGCCTGTTACATCATAATTGAGAAGATCTAAATTACCAGTATGTTCTGTGTAAATGGTATGAACAACAACATCACCTTTCATAATCATCAAGTTCCAGGTAATACCCGATATATCCGCCTGGAAATCCATCTCTGTATTTTCATCATCGATGGTTTGCGGATCAATGCGGAAGTTGCTGATCGAACAGTTATTATTCAATGTGAAAGTAGCCACCGTACTATGGCCGGCGCGATCCCAGGCAATGGCCTTCAAAATATGTTCACCTGTGGGAATCGTATGGCTATCCAAAATGGTTTTGCACTCAAGTTCTTTTGGACTTTCATAAGAGCCGGATATCACATTAAGTTCCAACCATGCCAAGGGATGATCTTCACCGTTATGTTGTCGAATTAAAAGCACTTTATCGAGGTGCTCATCTTTAACTATGGCATGAATATATATATCACCGCATACGGCTTCTGTAATAGGATTGACTCCATAACCATCCGTACATACGCTTAAGGGAACAACAGGAGTAATAAACTCAGGCGCTTCATCGTCCGGCAGGATGTATGGCTCCACGTTCACCGCCACGGTGTCGCTGCCAAAGGGATCCGTGCCAACGCTTTCCGTATAGACACGTAATTCCAGGAAATAGGTACCGGGCGCCCGGAAAATAACTTCCGGCCGCATGCAGGTATCGCAGTCAAACTCAACGTCATTGACCGTGGCGCCATCCGTAGCGCTGATGACCTCCCACTGATAGTAGTATAAATAACCCGGCGGCAACACCACAACCTCATCAAAATAGACCGGGTAATTCATGACCGTGTTCACGTTATCGCCTATTTCAACGTAGGCCGTAGGATACTCCACCACCACCGTGGCGCTCTTTGTATCGTTCAATCCGTCAGCATCCGTATAACTTAATGTGACGGTATAGACGCCTTCATCTCCTTCGTTAAAAGACAATGCAGGGGTAAGCGTATTTTTGATTACTTGCGTATCGGATGGGCCGTCAATTGTCCATTGAATGTGATCATTATCCATGAGAGTGGCTTGATCGTCCCAGACGTGTCCCTCTAAATTCAATTCTTTTGGAGTATTGATCAAAATAACCTTGTCATATTCACCCGGATCGACCACCGGTTTGCCCGTACTCAGGATAATATCAACATCGTCCCACCCAATCGTCTGGCCGCCATACCGGGCCTCCAGCCGCAAAACGTAATGGCCGGCGCCGTTAATATCCGCCGTCGCCGCCGGGAGGGTTCCCGGCACAATCGTTACGAAGGAAGAATCCCCGCCCTCAACGCTCCAGGCATAATCCAGCCCGGAGCCGGCGCCCGTCACCGTTCCGTCCAACGCCAGGCCGATGGCGTTGTTTCCCAATTGCCAATATTCATCCTGGCCATTCACCGTCGCATCGACCACGACATCCGGAACTTCCACCCGAATTTCCACCGTGTCCCAATCGACGATTTGCTCGCCGACATAGGCGTACAAGGCCAGCGTGTAAATACCCGGCTGGGTAAACGCGGCGATGGTGGCAAGATCGGCCGGATCGGACAAGGTAACGCCTGGCGGCGCCACCCACTCCACGCGACTGATGTAATCACCATGCGCCTCACCGTTTAATTCCGCCTGATTCGAAACCAGAAGATTGATCGTCTGATCTTCACCGGCATCCACATAATATTCTTCGCCATAATTAAATCCATTAACGATGATGATAACCTTATCCGTGGCGTAGATTTGCTCTAAAGCGGGATCATGATTGCCATTCGACGCCATAAGCGTCAAATGATATTCTCCCGGGGCACTAAAGGTAACCGCCGGGTCTTCCGTCCATACATCCGGATCGAAAGTAACCGGCGCGCCTTGCGGCGCCATCCAATGAGCCGAGGCGCCCGCGCCCGTTACGCCGCCATCCAGCGTGATCGTCACACTGCCGGATTCGTCCAAATCAATTTCCCTATCTACGCCGGCGTTGGCGCTATAGGTGGAATAACCTTCCGGATGCACAATAGTGGTGGCCGTCAGGACGCCAAGAATATTGCCCGCGGACGATCCCTCGCGCACGACGAAATCGATGATATATTTGCCTGCCTGATCAAAGGTCGCCGTGGAATCAAGCTGAGCGGCCAAACCACCACTATTAACGGGATTGATTACAGCTTCACCCGTATGATCAACCCATTGCAAATAGTACGTGCCGCTGGACACTTCGCCATGTAAATTGCCAGACGCCTGACCACTCGAGAGCCACAATTCCTTTGGATAGGTTATATGATAGGGCACCCATTCGGAAACGGCTATGGTTACCTTATCGAAACCGATAACATAACCTTCCACATCATGCATCACCAGGCCCAGTTCATAAACACCGGATTCATAGAAAGTCACATCAGCCGTGTAGGTTGGATAGGTTTCCAACATATTGCTGAATGCATACATCCCCATCGCGTTTGTCGGTCCCACCCACTCCGGCTCATCATTTCCACTGCCGCTTGTCACCGTACCGGTCAAATGAACGGTGACTTGGGAAGTTTCTTTGTCAAGGATTACGCTATATTCTGAACTCACCAGATCAACCTGAACACTTTGCTCCTGTGGATATACGGTGATGGTTAGAGTATCCCACCCAACAACATTATCATACTGATCAAACGCGGCCAAACCCACCACATAAATGCCCGGCTCGATAAATTCCAACCAGGTTTGCAAACCTGTCAAGGCGCCGTGGTTGCAAATACCCGAAACCACTTCCTCGGCGTCATTAACCGGCAATAGCCATTGTACGGAGGCCGGTTCGCCCGCCAAAATCCGCCCCTGCAGATTTACACGGTTATTCCAGGGAGAATCGCTCAAAATGATTTCCCGATCCGCGCCGGCGTCCAGTTGGACCGTCCGGTACTCGACCGTAATAAGTACGGTGTCCGCCGCTAGAACCTCATTACCGGCATTCAACGCCACCAGGCCGATTTCATAGACGCCGGGTTGATCGAAAGTGGCACTCCGCACCAGCCCGAATGAATCCGGTGAAAACATTATATGACCGCCGGAAGGATCTATCCATTGAACCTGGGACCATCCCGCGCCGTTAATCTGCCCGCTCAGGGTTACCGTAGCGCCGAAAGGCACGGTTTGATCTTCACCGGCGTTGATGGTGATCTGAGGATGATTGACCGTGACGGTGACCGTGTCAACGCCCACCACCTCATTTGAACTATTCCGTACGACCAGACCCAATTCGTAAACACCCGCCTGGGCGAAAACCGCCTTGACGGCCAGTTGGTCGGCCGAAGAAGGAGTAAAGGTCACCGGACCATCGCAAATCCATTTATATGTTAAAGTTCCCCCACCGCCGGTGACGCTGCCGGTTAAAAATACATAATCATCCGGCAGGGTGATCTCCTGATCCGGCCCGGCGTCCACCACCAGGCTGCCATAGTCCGGCGGATTCACCGTAACGGTAACGATGTCGACGCCTATAACGTTATCCCAGACGTCACGGGCCACCAGGGCAATTTCATATTCGCCCGGTTCGGCGAAGTCTATCCAGGTATGCATACTGCCGGGATCGCCGATAGCCACCAGATCGACGGCCTCCTCACCAACTTCCCACATGGTGGTGTGCGGCACGCCGCCGCTGATGGAGCCGTTTAGGAAAACACGATTAGTGGGCAACGTGATTTCGGTCGGCGTGGCTTCCGCCTGGACGGTGATGCCCTGCGGATTTACCGGCACCCAAATGCGCTTCTCGCCGATAATATAATTGTTATTGTCATAAATTACGCAAAGGAACTCATATTTGCCCGGTCCGGCGTCAAACGTCACATCCACCGAGGCCGTATTCGTACTTTCGTTGTGGGTGATGATCGTTCCGAAAGTCACCGCATCTTCAGGACCGTAAAACTCGACATCGCCAATGATAGCGTCGTCGTCGGTGAGGTTGGCGTAGCCGGAGTAATACGAAACATTCAACGTGGCGTCATCCGGCAATACCACGGTCGCGGGATCGCTGGTTAACTGCACACCCAGATTCACCTGAACCGTGACAAAGTCCATTCCTTTATAAGCTGTGGTGTCATCAATAGTATCAGTTGTGTCGTACACACCCAGGATATAGGCGTGATATCCGAATTGACTGAAACTGAGCGTCGGATTCAACGCTGTCGCCGGGGAGATAAAATCAACCGGAAGTCCCTTCGTATGGCTTCCAAAATCATACTCCCACCAATGAACGGAGAGATAATCAACGGAAACACTACCTTCGTCGATAACCGTCAGGTTGGCGTCCGACAAGGTCACCGTAACAGAGGCTGTGCCTTCAGAAACAAACGGCAGCGTCAAGACTCTGTTTTCGCCGGCCTCCACCTGTATCGCCGGTGTTTCATCCGCACCTATGTCCACATTTTCGCCGATAATGCGCGGATCGTCGTCGATGTCCAACTCATCTTCATTGATATCGCCATTATCGCCCGCGTTAATACACGGCGATGTCCCCAAAAGGTGGTAATCGCCAAGAGGATTCACAAAACAGGGATCATCCGTAATAATGTCACTGCCGCTTGCATATCCTCCTTCCACACAGCAATAGGTAACATTGGTTCCTGCATTATACAATTCATCCGCATTGTAATATCCCCTGTTCCCCCAGCTAATGCAATTCTTGACCGTCGGCGCGCTGCCGCCGTTTCTATAAATGCCGTAACCATAATATCCATAGAAATCAGTGTTATAGGCAACCGTGTTATTTCTAATTTCGACAGCACCGTCATAGCTATATAAATATATGCCGGAATTATAGTAATAGTAATACTCATTAGCATTCTCGCATATCCAGTTGTTGATAATCTGAACCGAACCTGCAGTGGAACTATCATCACCACAGTAAATACCAAGGCCATTATTGCCCACAATCTTGCAGTTACGAACCACAAAATCCGTCATCGCATCGTCACAATATACGCCGGCATCATCACCGCCGGTAATCGTAAAACCGTCAAGAACGGCATTACTAGCGCCGGTGATCACATAAGCAGTTTCACCCGAACCACTCAATATGGTTTGGCTATCAAACGCGCTTAAATCACGTTCATTAAGATTGGTTTCTACTCCATAAAAACCGCCATAGACTTTAACATTTTCAGCCATTTTGAAAGTTGTTGCAACGTTGTCAACAAAATAGGGCGCATAGCCCGCCGCCACCCAAATTTCTTTAACTGCGGAACCTGTTTGTCGTGCGCGGGACAAAGCATCCTTGAAAGAGTTATACGCCGTTTCCCAAGAAGCACCACAACCACCTTTTCTTTTTTGATCGACATATATTCTTTCCACTTCATCTAAGCCCCACCACGCGACAGGTGTTTCTACCGGTGCACTCATGGCCTTACGGGCGTAGCTTTCTATTATAGCTTGATTAATGACGGTTCCGCCCGGCTGAGCAAATTGGTTCACCTGAACTACTAAGGTCAATTCTTCACCCGGACTATTATTATTCGCACCTTCCGCTAAATCCCCGAGATACCAAGTAACGATATGTCCCTGTGGATTATAAATAGCCTGATGCGAAGCGGAAATGAAATCGACCCCTCGAGGCAATTCATCAATTACATACGTGTTCTTAGATATGCCTGTCGGATCACCAGCATTATATTGAATGTTGTAGATAAGTTCGTAGGTAATTTGATCCCCTAAAGAAACCGTAGCCGGTCCTGATGTTTTTGTTTTGGTTAATGTCCCTATGGGATATTTATATGCTACATTTCCCCCTACAACAATATCCGCAGGCCCTGAAATATATACTTCATTTGCTGGATCGTCATCCGTGGGATGTGCATAATAATCCGTTGGTCCCTCAGTTTGCCACAAACTATTAATTAGCAAGCCATTATAAACACGCAACTGGTTATCAGAGGTTGTTACATAAACATAGCCTGTTGTTTTATCGACGCCTATGCCAATTCCTTGAGCGCCAATATACTTAGCAATGCTCTCGACTACGATATTATCTGCGTTAATTAAAGTTCTTACCAGATTATGATTTCCGGGGCCTGCATATTCGTAAGCACTGGTGTATAAATATTTCTTACCTTCGGAATCCCTATATAAGTCTAATCCAACTGCGTAACTTCCTGTGTTGATCTCATCAATATAGGACCAATCGTCCGTACTGAAACGATAAATAGAGTTTGATATAGGGGAATGGCTATTAATTAATGACACATACAGAATATCATCTTCTTCATCCAATGCCAAACCACAAGCGCTGGATATTACTGGAAGCTCAACTTGCTCATAAAGCATAAGTTGTTTTTCGTCATCATCCCAAAAATACACATAAAGATTGTTTGTGCTTCTGTCGACGGTGTATAATTTTTGCTTATCTTGGTCAAAAACAATCCCTGCCAAATCAGTTGCTTGAGGAGCGGGAGTATAATCGCCTCCGGATTCCATAGATGCAGGATCAATAAGCTCCACACCACCAATAAATTCAAATGTGACAAATAGATACTTGGAATCAGGTGTTATAGCTAGTCCCACTGGTCCCTCAAGAGAATCAGGATATCCAAGAATATCATAATTCTTCTGCCAAGCGATCATTCCTTCCTGAATATCAAAGGCGGAAATTCTGTCTGCAAAATACCAGCCGTGGTCCGTTATCCCATAAACTGATTTCTTGGTGGGCGGTTGAATAGTAATATCAGGCACTACGGTAATCCACACATCATCCGAAGCACTACAAGGATCCGGCAGTAAATCATCATCCTCTGCCGTGAGGGTAAATTTGTAAACGCCTTTAACCGTATCGACGGCGTTTAAGTCCGCAGCGGTAAAAGTGAGCGTGGGATTTACTTCATTGGTATTAAAAGTCAGTTGCGTGGGATTACTTGCATCCTGTGACCAGGCAATCTGCACGTTTTCCGGGAACGTATATTCCCGCACCCAGGCGTCTAAAAGCCCTACGGTGGCGGCATATGTACCGTCGGTCTGCTGAGTAAGCGTAACAACCTTGTTTTCACCCGCTTCCACTTCCGGCAATTTAACAACGGTAATAACCTTGTCATTAAAATGCGTAAATTGCCCATCATCGGCCGTTAGTCGGAATGTATAAACGCCCGTTTTGGCGAAGGTTATATTACTAATATTCGCCGGATATTGCTGGCCCGCCGTGGGACTCGAAATACTGCCGCCTGTTTGACTTAGTGTGGCACCCCCGGCCGGACCGATGATGGTCCAAGTATAATCCAGGGAGGCTTGCGGAACATCATCCTTAACCGTAGCGTCATTTATGGCCAAAGTCGTACTTGTGGAAAGATTTAAAAAAGCATCTGCTCCCGCATTGGCCAGCGGCGGAGCATTCGTGTTGGCGGAAACGATTACCTCCGTCATGTCTTCATCTTCGACATTGCCGTTGCCGCCCCACAACTTCAGCACATACGTGCCCGGCAAACTGAATCTGACCGTCGTATCCTCCGCCGAAGAATCGTCAAATTCCACCTCGCCCGGGGGATAATATATACCGCCGACGGAGCGCGACACCACCGACCATTCGGTTCTAATGTCGCCGATCTGCAAATTGTACAAGGTGACGGCGCCGTCCAAGGGAATATCGGTAAATGTTTCCCCGCCGCCATCCGGCCCGGCGTCCACTTCCAGCCGCGATTCCACCATACCGGGCTGGACGGTGATCACCACTGTATCCGCATCGTAGCTGACGCCGTCCTGGGCCTCCAGGCCCAGAACAAACTCCACACTATCCTGAACCTCGAACAAACGGCGGTCAACGCCCAAATATACCGTGGGATTGGCCTCATTAATCGAACCGGGATCGAACACCACCGTACAGCCGATAGGCGCATATTCGACATACCATTCGCTGGTGCGGTCGGCCACAATGCCGCCGGTCACGGCCGCATCGAACAACA